>CAUGKA010000011.1 GCA_959599615.1 uncultured Collinsella sp.
TCGGCACTTAGGGACGTTCCTTTTGTGCCGGCAGTTAGGGACAGCCCTTGCCGATTCGATTGTTGAATATCTCCGTGACTACTTTACAGCTCCAGTGCCTCGGCGACTTCGGCTGCGCAGGCCAGGGCATCGGCCATGGCACTCACCACGAGCGAGCTGCCGTTGCGGGCATCACCCGCCACATACACCGGCGCGGCATCCGCGGCGACGCCCTCCGTGCGAGCCGCGAGATGCGAGCCCTCGGCAGCCATCACCGGCAGCGGACGACCAGCGGTGGCAACAGGCACGCTCACCGCATCGAACACACCGTACTCCGGACCCGTAAAGCCGCAGGCGATGAGCACCAGCTGCGCTGGCACCTCGTGCTCGGAGCCCGCGATGCGCTCGGGCTTTCCCGCCGACCAGTCCAGATCGACCACGCGCAGACCCGCAGCCGCACCCTTCTTGTCCAGCAGCACCTCGAGTGTATCCACGGCCCAGGCACGCATCTCGCCACCCATCGCAGCGATAGCCTCCTGCTGGCCGTAATCGGTCTTCTTAACGTTGGGCCACTGCGGCCAGGGGTTGCCTGCCGCGCGCTTATCGGGCGCAGCCGGCAAGAACTCAAACTGGCGCACGCTGCGCGCGCCCTGACGCACCGCGGTACCCACGCAGTCGTTGCCGGTATCGCCACCGCCAATGACCACGACGTCCAGGCCGCGTGCGTTCACCGCGGGCTTGCCGCCATCGAGCACCGAGACGGTCGAAGCCGTCAGGTAGTCCACGGCATACACCACGCCCGGGGCATCAATGTTCGCAGCCGAAAGTCCACGCGGAGCACGGGCGCCGGCAGCCACCACGGCGGCGTCAAAGTCGTCGAGCCTGGCGGTAACCTTGGGATCGCTCACGTCGGCGCCCAGCTCAAACACAATGCCTAGCTCGCGCATGAGCGCCACGCGACGCTCGACCACGGACTTCTCGAGCTTCATGTTAGGAATGCCGTACATGAGCAGACCGCCCGGGCGGTCGTCGCGCTCAAACACCGTCACGCGGGCGCCACGACGTGCAAGCTCCCATGCCGCCACCAGACCAGCAGGACCGGAGCCCACCACGGCAACCGCGGGTGCGCCCTCCCCTGCCGGCTCAAAGCGACGCGGACCGCCATTTGCCCACTCATGGTCGCTGATCGCGCGCTCGTTGTCGTGGATCGTCGTGGGCTGGCCATCGACCGAACCCAGGTTGCACGCGGCCTCGCACAGTGCCGGGCACACGCGGCTCGTGAACTCAGGCATGGGCGAGGTGAGCGACAGGCGCTCGGCAGCCTCATCCCAGCGGCCGCGGTACACCAGCTCGTTCCACTCGGGAATCAAGTTGTGCAGCGGGCAGCCGCTCGGACGTGCCTTGCCAAAGCTCGCGCCCATCTGGCAAAACGCCACGCCGCACATCATGCAGCGGCTCGTCTGGGCACGGCGCGCGTCGTCGTCGATCTCCACGTACAGCGGATCGAAATCGCGGCTGCGCTCCTCCACGGGGCGAAGCTCGTGGGTCACGCGATCGATATCAAGAAAAGCACCGGGCTTACCCATGGCACTTACGCCTCCTTCTTGGTCGAAGCAACAGAGCTGGCAGCCACGGACGCAGCACCCGCAGCACCGCCCGCAACATCGAAGCGAGCAACATCCGCGTCACTCGCGCGACCGGTCACGATGTCAAACGCCAGCTCCTCGGCCTGCGCATGCGTCTTGCCGGCAGCCTCGCCCGCGGCGACAATCGCCAGCACGCGCTCATACTCGGTCGGAATGACCTTCACAAAGTGCTTACTCATCGTCTCAAAGCTGTAGAGCAGCTTGATGCCGCGTGGGCTCTGTGTCGCGTCCACGTGCTCCTGGATGAGCTCGCGAATCTGCGCCAGCTCGCCGGCCGTCGGGGCCTTGAGCTCAACGCTCTCGTGGTTCACGCGGGCATCGAGCGTGCCGTACTGGTCAAAGACATAGGCCACGCCGCCCGTCATACCGGCGGCAAAGTTCTGCCCGACCTCGCCCAGGATGAGCGCCAGGCCGCCCGTCATGTACTCACAGCCGTGGTTGCCGCAGCCCTCGACCACCACGGTGGCACCGGAGTTACGCACGCCAAAGCGCTGACCTGCCAGGCCGTTAATAAAGCCGCGGCCGCTCGTGGCACCAAAGAACGCCACGTTGCCCACGATAATGTTCTCGTCGAACTTGTAGGTCGCATGCGGGTTGGGGCGCACAGACACCTCGCCGCCCGAAAGGCCCTTGCCAAAGTAATCGTTGGCGTCGCCGCACACGTTGAGCGTAATGCCGCGCGGCAGGAAGGCGCCAAAGCTCTGACCGGCCGAACCGTCGCAGTCGATGGTGATGGAGCCGGCGGGCAGGCCCTCGGGATGTGCTTTGGTCACCGCATTGCCCAAGATGGTGCCCACGCAGCGGTTAACGTTGGCGATGTCGGCATGGAAGCGAATCGGGCGCAGGTGCGCACGGGCATCGGCCGTGTAGGGCACGAACAGCGTGGAGTCGAGCGTCTTGTTGAGCTCCCTGTCGGCAGCCATCTGCGGCAGGAAGTGGCGACCGTCGGCACCCGGAATATGGGCACCGAACTCGCAGGTCGCGCTTGCCAGCACGGGCGACAGATCCAGCAGGTTAGCCTTGCGGTTGCCCGGGACCTCGATCTGGCGCAAGCACTCGGGATGGCCGACCATCTCGTCGACGGTGCGGAAGCCCAGGCTCGCCATGACCTCGCGCAGCTGCTCGGCAACAAAGAGCATAAAGTGCTCGACATGCTCGGGCTTGCCGCGGAAGCCGCGACGCAGGCGACAGTTTTGCGTCGCGATGCCGGCGGGGCAGGTATCCTGCTGGCAGTCGCGCTGCATGAAGCAGCCCATCGAGATGAGCGGCATGGTCGCAAAGCCAAACTCCTCGGCGCCCAGCAGGCAGGCGACGGCAACCTCGGTGCCGTCCATGAGCTTGCCGTCGGCCTCGAGCACCACGCGTGAGCGCAGGCCGTTTTGCAGCAACGTCTGCTGGGCCTCGGCAAGGCCAAGCTCCAACGGCAGTCCCGCATGCCAGATAGAGTCGCGCGCAGCGGCACCCGAGCCGCCGTTGTGGCCACTGATCAAGATCTTGTCGGCAGCACCCTTGGCCACACCGGTGGCGATGGTGCCGACGCCGGCCTCGCTGACCAGCTTGACCGACACGCGCGCGCCGGGGTTGGCGTTCTTAAGGTCGAAGATGAGCTCGGCTAGGTCTTCGATAGAGTAGATGTCGTGATGCGGCGGAGGCGAGATCAGGCCGATGCCGGGCGTGGACTGACGGACCTCGGCGATCCAGGGGTAGACCTTCTTGCCGGGGAGGTGTCCGCCCTCGCCGGGCTTGGCGCCCTGGGCCATCTTGACCTGAATCTCGAAGGCGCTGCACAGGTAGCGGCTCGTCACGCCAAAGCGCGCACTTGCCACCTGCTTGATCGCGGAGTTCTTTGAGTCACCGTTGGCCAGCGGGGTCTCGCGACGCGGGTCCTCACCGCCCTCGCCGGAGTTGGAACGGCCGTGCAGGCGGTTCATGGCGATGGCCATGCACTCGTGTGCTTCCTTACTGATGGAGCCATACGACATGGCGCCAGTGTTAAAGCGGCGGACAATGTTGAACGCGGGCTCGACCTCGTCGAGTGCCACCGGGGTACGGCCGCTGGCATTAAAGTCCAGCAGGTCGCGCAGGCGCACGGCACGACCGGTGCGGTGCAGGCGGGCGCTGTACTCCTTAAAGGTGTCGTAGCTGTCCTCACGGCAGGCGGTCTGCAGCAAGTAGACAGTCTGCGGATCGATCAGGTGATCCTCGCCACCGAGCGGGCGCCACTTGGTCAGACCCAGCGTGGGCAGCTGATCGGGAGCCGGGCTCTTAAGGATAGCGAGCGCGGCGTCGTAGCGCTCGTTTTGCTCGCGCTCAACGTCCTCGACACCCATACCGCCCACACGGCTCACCGTGCCGACGAAGTACGCGTTGACGAACTCCGGCGTAAAGCCCACAGCCTCGAAGATCTGCGCCGAATGGTAGCTCTGCACCGTGGAGATGCCCATCTTGGACATGATGGAGACGATACCGGCGGTCGCAGCCTTGTTGTAGTTGGCGATGCCCTGCTCGGCCGTCACGTCCAGGTCGCCGCGTGCCGCCAGATCGCGGATGCACGCATGTGCGTTGTACGGATAGATGCCGCTCGCGGAGTAGCCCACCAGTGCCGCAAAGTCATGCGGGGACACGGCGTCGCCGCACTCCACCACGATGTCGGCAAAGGTACGCACGCCGGCGCGGATCAGGTGGTTGTGCACGCAGCCCACAGCGAGCAGCGACGGCACGGGCACCTCGCCCGCAGCGGCACGATCGCTCAACACCACGATGTTCACGCCGTCGCGGACCGCGGCCTCAACGTTCTCTGCAAGCTGCTTGAGCGCAGCCTGCAGCGCGCCCTCGCCGGCATCGCGGCGGTACACGGCACGGAAACGGTGGGTCTCAAAGCCCACACGGGCGATGGCGCAGATGCGGTCAAACTCCTCCTCGCTCAGCAGCGGACGCTCCAGGCGAACCAGCTGGCAGGCCGTGCGGGAATCCTCGAGCAGGTTACCGTGGTTGCCTAGGTAGAGCGTGGTCGAGGTGACCATATGCTCGCGCAGGGCATCGATCGGCGGGTTCGTGACCTGGGCGAACAGCTGATAGAAGTAGTCAAAGAACGAGCGGGTCTTCTTTGACAGGCAGGCCAGCGGCGCGTCGATACCCATCGAAGCGAGTGGGGCCTTGCCCTGCTGGGCCATGGGACGCACGACCTCGTCGACGTCATCCCAGTGATAGCCGAGCTTGGCCATGCGCACGGCCGAGGACACCTCGGCATCCTCGGCGGGCGCGGGCGCGGCGGGCTCATCGAGCGCGTCGACGGCCAGCGTCTCCTCGGCAATCCAATCACGGTAGGGCTTTTCCTTGGCGTAACGGGCGCGCAGCTCGTCGTTGTAGATCACGCGGCCGCGGGCAAAGTCGACCTCGAGCATCTGACCCGGTCCCAAGCAGCCACTCGTCAGGATGTTCTCGGGGCGCACCTCGATGGTGCCCACCTCGCTCGCCAGCATAAAGCGGCCGTCGCGCGTCACGTAGTAGCGAGCCGGGCGCAGGCCGTTACGGTCGAGGGCGGCACCCAGGGTACGGCCATCGGTAAAGGCGATAGCGGCAGGACCGTCCCACGGCTCCATGAGCATGGACTGGTAGGCGTCGTAGGCGCGGCGCTCCTCACTCAGGCTGTCGTTGTGGTCCCACGGCTCGGGCAGCAACATGGACGCGGCACGCGTGAGCGGACGACCGTTCATGACCAAAAACTCAAGCACGTTGTCCAAAATCGCGGAGTCGGAGCCCTCGCGGTTGATGATGGGCATCACGCGCTCAAGATCATGCTGCAGCACGGGGCTGTACAGGTTGGGTTCGCGGGCGCGAATCCAGTTGACGTTGCCCTTGAGAGTGTTGATCTCGCCGTTGTGGATGATAAAGCGGTTGGGGTGCGCGCGCTCCCAGCTGGGCGTGGTGTTGGTGGAGTAGCGCGAGTGGACGAGTGCCACGGCCGTCTTGACGGCGGCGTCGTTGAGATCGATGAAGAAGCGGCGCATCTGCGTGGCGACGAGCATGCCCTTGTACACGATAGTGCGCGAGCTCATGGAGCAGACGTAGAAGATCTTGTCGCGCAGGGCAAACTCGGCGTCGGCCTTCTTCTCGATGGTGCGGCGGCACACATACAGACGGCGCTCGAAGGCATCGCCCGCCGGCGTGTCGTCGGGGCGGCCCAGGAAGGCCTGCAGGATAGTGGGCATGCAGGCGCGGGCCGTCTCGCCCAGGTCGTGCGGGTCGACGGGCACCTCGCGCCAAAAGAGCAGCGGCACGCCGGCCTCGGCACAGCCCTCCTCAAACACGCGGCGGGCATCCTCTACGCCCTTGTCGTCCTGCGGAAAGAACAGCATGGCCACGCCATAGTCGCCCTCTGCCGGCAGAATCTGGCCGCACTTTTGAGCCTCTTTACGGAAAAAGTGATGCGGAACCTGGAACAAGATGCCAGCGCCGTCGCCGGTGTTCTTCTCGAGGCCCGTGCCACCGCGGTGCTCCAAGTTAACCAAAATGGACAGCGCGTCATCCAGAATCTGGTGATGGCGCTCGCCGTTGATATCGGCAAGCGCGCCGATGCCGCATGCATCGTGGTCGAATTCGGGGCGATAAAGGCCCTGCTGCTGAGCGGAATCTGCCTGCATCGCGATCCTCCCCTAGATATTAGACAGTCAGTTGAATAGGCATACTATGAGCATCGCCGGCCCGTTGTGTTTCCCACCCGTTTCGAAACAATCGCGTAACGCGCGACCTGCGAGTGGGTGCCGCCGAGCTCAAGGGCGGCAACAAGGCGCCCAAGTTCGGCTTGTAAGCTCACCGCTTCAAACATCTCAATCTGTAACAAGAGGAGCCGATTTTGGCGCCTAGATGTTACAGATTGAGATTTTCTGCAGGACGGTTTTGGTTTGTCTCGATCTGTAACACGAAGGGCCGGTTTTGGCGGCAAACTGTTACAGATCGAGACATTCCATAGGACCATTTCTTCCTGTCTCGATCTGTAACACCTAGGCCCAATTTCCATCCCTCGTTGTTACAGATCGAGACATTTCGGCAGCCCCCTTTCACCATCCCATTCAAATACAACAATTTTGTTAGTCTTGGTTAACTTTTAAGCTTAAAACGGGTATCCTTTGCGACGTCAAGCAAACGACACGCACACCGTGCCAGATCAAGGAGGCCCCTATGGCGCACCAAGCAGACCAGCAGACGATGCAACTTGTCCTTATCCGTCACGGAGAATCCGAGTGGAACAAACTCAACCTGTTCACCGGCTGGACCGACGTAGAACTCACCGACACGGGCCGCGAAGAAGCCGCAGCAGGCGGTCGAGCCCTCAAAGAAGCCGGTTTCGACTTTGACGTCTGCTACACCTCGCGTCTCAAGCGCGCAATTCACACCCTCGACATCGTGCTCGGCCAAATGGATCGCGAGTGGTTGCCCGTCATCAAATCCTGGAAGCTCAACGAGCGCCACTACGGAGCGTTGCAGGGTCTCAACAAGGCCAATGCCGCGGCGGAGCACGGCGACGAGCAGGTGCTCATCTGGCGCCGCTCCTTCGATGTCTGCCCGCCGGCGCTCGAGCCGGACGACGCGCGCGATCCCCACACCCAGGAGCAATACCGTGATGTCGCGCCCGATCAGCTGCCCTATACCGAGTGCCTCAAGGACACGATCGCCCGCGCCTGGCCTTATTTCGAAGACGAGATTCGCCCCCAGATGCTCGCCGGCAAGCGCGTACTCATCGCCGCACACGGCAACTCCCTGCGCTCACTCGTCATGAAGCTCGAGCACCTCACGCCCGAGGAGATCCTCAAGGTCAACATCCCCACCGGCGTGCCGCTCGTCTACACCTTCGACACCGATTTCAACGTCCTCGACAAGCGCTACATCGGCGACCCGGCGACCATCGCCGCCAAGATCGACGCCGTGGCCAATCAGGGCAAAGCACACAAGTAGCCCCAACCCAAAACCGACGCGTGGCGCCGCACGGCCCAGATGCGACGTCACGCCGCCCATACACAGGAGCGCACCATGCTCAACCATCTCAAACAACACTTTGGTTCCCGGCGCACCGGCGGTCACGGAGGCCTAGACATTGCGCGGCATATCGGCCCCGGGCTGCTCGTGACCGTCGGCTTTATCGACCCGGGCAACTGGGCCTCCAATATGGCCGCGGGCTCGCAGTTTGGCTACGCGCTGCTGTGGATCGTCACGCTGTCCACGATTATGCTCATTGTGCTGCAGCACAACGCGGCGCACCTGGGTATCGCCACGGGCGCTTGCCTTGCCGAGGCCACGACACGTTACCTCCCCCGCTTCGTTGGACGCACGGTACTCGCCAGTGCCTATCTCGCGACTGTCGCCACCGCCATGGCCGAAGTCCTGGGTGGCGCGATTGCCCTTCAAATGCTCTTTGGGCTGCCCGTGCGCGCGGGCTGCGTCATCGTGGCGGCAGTATCGATGGCGATGCTCATGACGAACTCCTACAAGCGAGCCGAACGCTGGATCATCGCCTTCGTAGGCGTGGTAGGACTCTCGTTTTTGGCCGAGCTTGCACTAGTCAAGGTCGACTGGCCGCAAGCCGCCGCAAGCTGGATCACGCCTAGTATGCCCACTGGCTCTGCTGCGATTATCGTGAGTGTCCTGGGTGCGGTCGTAATGCCACACAACCTTTTTCTGCACTCCGAGGTCATCCAATCCATGCACTTCGAAGGCCAAGGCGAGCAAGTTATCGAAGAACGTCTGCACTACGAGCTCTTCGACACGCTCTTTTCGATGGGCGTGGGCTGGGCAATCAACTCGGCCATGGTCATCCTTGCCGCAACGACCTTCTTTGCGCACGGCATGGTCGTAGACGACCTCGCCGTCGCAGCGGCCACGCTCTCCCCCATCTTGGGCCCGGCGAGCTCGACCATCTTTGCGGTAGCGCTGCTGTTTGCGGGCCTCTCGAGTAGTGTGACGGCGGGCATGGCGGCGGGCACCATCACCGCGGGCATGTTCGACGAGGAATACGACATCCACGACCGACATTCCTCGATCGGGGTGGCGGCCTGTTTCGTCGGCGCAGTGACGGCGTGCCTGGTCGTCCCAAATCCTTTTGAAGGTCTCATCTGGAGTCAGGCGCTGCTGTCGCTTCAGCTGCCGATTACGGTCTTTGTGCTCATACGGCTCACCAGCTCACGCCGCGTCATGGGCAAATATGCCAATTCGCGCCCGCTCAACGCGCTGCTCGTAGGGATCGGTGCCATCGTGACGATTCTCGATGTCGTGTTGTTGACAGGGATGTAATGGGGCGGGGCACCTACCCAGGCAAACGTCTCGATCTGTAACATCTAGACCCGCTTTTGATGTCTAGATGTTACAGATCGAGATCATTCCGAAGGACAGCTCCGTTTGTCTCAATCTGTAACAAGTGGACCCAATTTCCACCGTTAGATGTTACAGATTGAGATCTTCTTCCGGACGGTTTTGGTTTGTCTCGATCTGTAACAGGAAGACCCGTTTTGAGCCGTTAGACGTTACAGATTAAGACAAAAGGTCGGCCGGACTCACAACAGACAGGATTGGCCAACAGCAACCGTGATCCCTTGGGGGCGGAGAAAAAGGGTCCCGGCCGGGATATCCGACCGGGACCCTTGGACAGAGCTATATGTTGCCGTGAGCCGCGTGCCGACGAGCTACTCCTCGACGAGCTCAAACTGATCGGGACCGACGCCGCAGACCGGGCACACGTAGTCCTCGGGCAGCTCGGGGGTGTCGACCTCAACCTCGTAGCCACAAACGATGCACACGAACTTATACGTCTTCTTCTCCTCAGCCATGATGTTCTCCTCTCGAACGCGACTGGTGATGTACTTCGCTTATTAGTATATGTTATCAATAATATAATGCAAGTATTTTTAGTACATTTCTAGCCTTGATACGAGGACGCCTTCGGAGGCGTCTTGCCCTTCAGGACCTTATGGTAGTAATCGTAGGTGAGCGGCGTCTCGTCGCTCAGGCGCTCGGCATCCTCGACCTCGCCGATAAACAGTAGATGCGTGCCCACATCCACAGTGTCGATCAAACGGCAGCTAAACAGGGCCGTCGCGTGCTCGGGCACATAGGGCATGCCCAAAGCCGTCTCGCGGGTCTCGTATTTGGCAAACTTGTCATAATCGCTGCTGGTGCGGAACCCAAAGTTACCGATGTAGAGCATGTCGGCGGTCTGATCGATCACGGTCAGCGCGAACGCTTTGGCCGATGCGATGACGCCCGAGGTGACGTTGTCCTTGTTCACGGCAACCGAAATGCGCGGCGGCATGGACGTCACCTGCACCGCAGTGTTGATGACGCAACCGGCGCGCAGCCCGTCTGCCGCGGCGCTCACCACGTACAGACCGCTCGGCATGGTAAAGAACGCAGTTTTGTCCATAACGATCACTCCCCTAACCCGGGTTGGAACCTCATGGATGTATGTACCCACAAAAAAGGCGGTGCCCATAACGGATGCCGCCTTTGAGACATATGTGTCAGAACAGTAAGAAAGATGAGACGCCCGCAGTTGCGGTGAAATAGGGACTGAATAGCCCCTCAAACAGGCAAAACAGTCCGTATTCCACCGCAACTTATACAGAACGCCTAGCGATTGCGCTCCTTGAGGGCGCGGTCGATCTCGCGCTGGACATCGCGCTTGGCCATATCCTCGCGCTTGTCGTAAAGCTTCTTGCCGCGGCCTAGGCCCAGCAGCAGCTTTACGCGGCCGTCGGTATTAAAGTAGAGCTCCAGCGGCACCAGCGCATAGCCGCGGTTGCGCAGCTTACCGTCGAGAAAGTCAATCTCCTTGCGGTGCAGCAGCAGACGACGGCGGCGATCAGGGTCGCGGTTCCACACGCCACCATGGCTATAAGGGTGGATATGCAGGCCCACGAGCCAGCACTCGCCGCCACGAATCAGTGCAAAGGTATCGGTAATCTGGCACGCGCGCTCGCGAATCGACTTGACCTCGGTACCGCTCAGCTCAATACCGCACTCAAACGTCTCATCGATAAAGTACTCGTGATGTGCCGAGCGATTCTTGGAAATGAGCTTGCGCTCGCGCTTACTGGGCATCGCCGACCTCCTTGGCGCCATCGGCGTTTGAGCCCGCAGCCTCGCGCTTTGCCTTGCGCTCGGCATTGAGCTCGGCATCGCTCTCGCGCACCAGCTTGATAATCGCCGCGCATGCCTCCTCGCCCACCAGGTCGCGGGCACGGACCGTCAGACGCGTAGCCTCCTGCTTGTCGCCGTCGCTTGCAGCATCGGTCGCGCACATGATCAGGCAGATGGCGATCTCGGCCGAAGGCGAGGTCGGCACGCCCTGCAGGGCGAGCTCACCCATCACATGGTCGTCACTCTCGTCCGCGGCATCCGGATAGGTGGTATGGATCTTGTTGAGCAGGCGCGTCGTATGCGCATCATTGGGCGCCAGGCGCAGCGCCAGACGCGCGCAGCCCACGGCAGCCGAAATGTTCTCGGTCTCGGGCTCCAAGAAGTACTGACCCAAATTGGTGTAGGCGCGTGCGGCGCACTTACCGTCGCTCGCGCGCTCCAGCACCGAGAACGAGAGCGATGCCCACTCCTGCTTGTCCTCGAGCGCGCGGAACAGCTCGGCCAAGTCCAAGCGATAGTTGCAGTTCATGGGATCCCAACGCACGGCCTGCATCAGGGCATTCCGAGCACTCACATAATCCTGCTGGCGAATGTAGGCAAACGCCATGTCGGAGTACAGGCGGTCAAAGGGAACCTCGACCTGCACCAGCTCGCGCGGATCCTTCTCCACGCGGCGATAGGCCAGGCGCTCAAACTTGCTGTCGAAGCTAAAGTACTGGCGCTTCTCCTCCGTCTTGCACTCAGCGTCGATATACTCCTCGGCGAGCTCCACCAGACGCTCAAGCAGCGGCGTCGCCGTAGCCAGGTCGCCCTGCGCCAGATAGTTCTCGGCATACGTGATGTCTTCCAAGCTGATAGGCAGGTCCATGACAACTCCTCGGTCCGGGCGGCAGACTCAACGCGCGCCTTAAATATCGGTCAATACACAAAACCCGGGTCTCTTACGAGGCCCGGGCGTTCAATTTTGGTAGCCCGTACCAGATTCGAACTGGTGATCTCCGCCTTGAGAGGGCGGCGTCCTAAACCGCTAGACGAACGGGCCATATGTAGCAAATGCAATGGCTGGGATGGAGGGAGTCGAACCCCCATTGACGGAACCAGAATCCGCTGTCCTGCCATTAGACGACATCCCAATGACTGCATCGCTGCGCTCGGCTGTGCCTTTGCGCAAGAAAGAAATATACGGGAAGTCCCGCCGTGACGCAAGCCCTAATTTTGACTTTTTTGAAATTCAGTCAAATACGGCCGACACGTGAAGGACCTGTGAAGCACCAGCGACACGTACGGCGCCAAAGCCCGTAAAACATACCACATCTACCGCTGGTAGATTACAACAATGCAGCACTCACGGCTGATGGCACAATCAAACCGTCATCATTACACGGATATCGAGGCGCCATGGACGAAGAGCTTGATTACCTATGGGAGACCCTGGGCCTCGAGATCACTGCTGACCTTTGGCCCGAACGGGACAAAATCCATCCCACCCTGCGCCCCGCCATCACGGTGATGCAGGCAAAATACCGCCGTGCATCCTTTTTGATCATGCGAATGTCATGGCACGCGGGACTCCCCGACCTTAAGCGAATCCAGGCAAGCCTCGTCGAGCTGTCCGGTATGCCGACTGTCATATCCGAGGCGCACCTGGAGCAGCGCCAACGCGAGCGACTGCAACAGCAGCGGATTCCCTTTATCTGCCCCGGTGTTCAGGCATATCTGCCCTTTATGGACGAGGAGTACTGGAGCGGCAAGCCCAACAAGCACGTAAAGGTCTACGGTCCGCACGAATGGGCACAGCTCAAGGATTGAGCCGAGCGAGCCCTCCGATGGAAAACACGTCCCACCCCGAGCGCTCAAAACGGGTCGCACTTTCCGCAGCCGCTACAGCAGCGCCTCGGTCCAAGCTGCTTCCTTAAAGCCAGGAATCGCAAAGTCGTCGCCCACCAGCAGCGGGCGCTTAACCAGCATGCCGTCGGTCGCCAGCAGCTCGTAGCACTCCCGATCCGTCATACCCGCATCCAGGCGTGCCTTCAGGCCCAGCTCTCGATATTTCATGCCCGACGAGTTGAAGAAGCGTCGCACCGGCAGCCCCGAACGAGCAATCCAGGTCGCAAGTTCATCGGCCGCGGGATTGTCCAAAACGATATCGCGGTCGATATACTCTACCCCGTGTTCGTCCAGCCATGCCTTGGCCTTCTTACAGGTCGAGCACTTGGGATATTCAACAAACAGTACGGTCATGGGAATCCTCCGAATATAGATCGGCCAACGCGGACACACGCCACACGAGGCGCCTTCGTATGATGGGCCAATTGTAGCCCACGGGTCACACGCTAAACGAACCGTACCCCGAATCCGCGTTTGATGAACGGCAGCAGCTCCATTGCCTCGGGCGTGATATGGCCCGCAACGTTCATGCGCTCGTCACCGGGAAGATCGACCCGCGCGA
Organism: uncultured Collinsella sp.; assembly: GCA_959599615.1. Taxonomy (GTDB): domain Bacteria; phylum Actinomycetota; class Coriobacteriia; order Coriobacteriales; family Coriobacteriaceae; genus Collinsella. The sequence goes on from CAUGKA010000011.1 coordinate 13,204, forward strand.
TCTCAAGCTCGCCTTCGTAGCGCCCATATCCGCTATTGCTCACAGCGATCGACCCCGCCTTTCGCGGCAGGCCGGCTCCGGCATCCGTCGGCACGGAATCCGGCTTAAGCTTCGTACGTGACTCCTGAGACCTAAAGATGAGGACACTCGAGTCGGGCCGGTCGTGATGAATCTGCCCGCGCACATAGGCATAACCGGGCTCAAGCTCGCATTGCAGGTCCACGTATCCGGCGGAAACTTGAGCAAACTGCGCCCAGCCCGCATCGGAAAGATCGGGGTCGCCGACCAACACAATGTCGCAATCGGCGCCATGTGCAAGCTCAAGCATATTGAGAGCAACCTTTGACGCGCGACCGCGCTGCGCCTCGACCGTCGGCAGTCCCTCGAATACCGGCCCGCGAACGTTAGCATCGCCCGGCACAAAAGCCATGATTTCGAATCCAAGCGCCGCAAGACGAAGATTCACCCGAGCAATGTCCTCCAGAGCTAAACCGGTATAAGGCTTGGGGTAAAAATTGTGGCAGGCGGCAAAACGAGTCACATCGGCACCGGCCTCACGCCACGATGCGATTTCATCAGAACTCACCGTCGATGCATTGACCACTATGCAAAATACACCGGACAGCTCCGCGACCCGTTGGGCGCTAAAGCCATAGTCCAAACGAAGGTATTCCAACCCCAGATCGCGCAGGTCCTCGATGCGCTCAAGCCCGAGCAAATCGCACGTGCGAGGCCCCACATCGGCAATGAGCGCAATGCCGCGGGCGGAAAGCAGCGACAGCACATGACGGACCTTATCGGCATACGCCGCTCCCCCATCCTCGGGAATATGCAGCGAGGTGAACGCGTAGCGCGCACCCGCCGCGGCACCACGCTCAATCGTCCGCTCAATATCCTGCAAAGGGCTGGAAAGATAAATCGAAATACCCGTTTTCACGCTACAACGCTCCTTTAAAATAGGCCGGCGGAGCAGTTAGCCCCGCCGGCACAACCATAGCATCAAGAAATCGGCCGCGCGCCCGAACCCTGAGCAACACGGCTCGCGATATCAAACTACTCGCCAAAGAACTCGTCGATCTTCTGCTCGTCGACGCCAAAGAACCACGTCAGGACAAAGCCGGCGGCATAGGCAAGCAACATAGCGGCAACGTAGCCGAGCTGCTGGCCAGGGACGACGATCAGCAGGCCAAACAGACCGGAAACGCCCTGAGAAACCGTGCCGATGTGAAGCAGCGCCGCGAGCGCGCCGCCAAATCCGGCACCCAGGCAGGCCGTCACAAACGGACGAACGAGCGGCAGCGTAACAGCATACATCAGAGGCTCGCCCACACCCAGGATTCCAACGGGAATGGACTCTGCGACGTACTTCTTGAGCTTGGCGTTCTTGGTCTTAAAGTACAGCGCCAGACCGGCACCGACCTGACCGCCGCCAGCCATCATAAGGATGGGAAGCAGGTAATTGATGCCCTTGGTAGCGCCGTCGGGATCGTTGAGCATAGCGTGGATCGGCGTGAGCGCCTGATGCAGGCCGACGGAAACCAGCGGCAAGAAGCCTGCCGACAGGATATAACCGCCCAGGACGCCCAGCTTCTCGAAGATAAAGGTCAAAACGCTAAAGATGGCAGTCGTCAGCCATGCGCCAACCGGCTGGATGACGAGCATCAGAGCAAAGGCGCCGATGATGAGCACCAGCAGCGGGGACAAAAACGTGTCGAGTGCGTTGGGCATAACCTTGCGAATCTGACGCTCCATCCAGGCAAAAAATGCGCCGGCGATAAGAGCCGCGATCATGCCGCCCGCTGCGGGGTTGTACTGTGCATTGGTGAGCGGCAGCAGAATGACAGTGGCAGGATCAGCCGCGCCAGGCGCAAGCAGGGGCATGGCACTGTTGGCAATACACATCATGCCGGCGATGCCGCCCAGCGCAGCGGAGCCACCAAACTCACGTGCCGCGTTATAGCCCACCAAGATGGGCAGATAGGCAAACAGGGCCCAGCCCATGGAACGAATGCCCTGGTACCACCACTCGCCTGCAAGCGCGCCTGCCGTCGAGACGTTAATGACGTTGCAGATGCCGTTGATGAGGCCAGCCGCAATGATGCCGGGAAGCAGGGCGACGAAGACATTGGAAATCTTCTTGAGGAAGGCCTGAACCGGCTTGGACTCGTACTTGGCCTTCTGCGCGGCCTTGTTTGTGGCCGCAGCGTCAACCACGCTCTCGTCAGCAACGCCTTTCGCAAGGCCGGTGAGCTTGGAGAACTCCTCGAGCACCTTATTCACCTTGCCCGGACCCAGCACGATCTGCATCGTGTCGTCCTCGACCAGGCCCATCACGCCGTCGAGTGCCTTAATGCCCTCCGCGTCGACGCTGCCCGTGTCTTTGACGGTCACGCGCAGGCGCGTCATGCACGCCGCGTTTGCCAGCACGTTGTCTTTACCGCCCAAAAGGTCCAGCAGCTTTTGAGCCAGCTCTTTGTTCGTCATAACTCCTCCTTGTATTGGGTATCTCGTCTGGATGTCATATCAGCTCACGCCGCGCACCTATTGGGCATCGGCATCGCTCTTCTCATGGCCACTCACCGCAGCACGGACATGGCCTCGCGCTCGCTCAAGAGCTACCGCAGCCTGCTCGGCATCGCAGTCCAGCAGTACCGAGACAATAGCGGTTTTTACGTGGCCGCCGGCATCTGCAAGCGCCTGAATAGCGCGCTCGCGCGTGCAGCCGGTCGCCTCCATCACGATGTTCTGGCCGCGCACCACCAACTTCTCGTTCGTCTGCTGCACATCGACCATCAGGTTTTGGTATACCTTGCCGATCTTGACCATGGCACCGGTCGAAATCATGTTGAGAATGAGCTTTTGAACCGTTCCCGCCTTGAGCCTCGTTGAGCCGGTCAGTACCTCGGGACCGGGCACGGGTTCAATGGCAAGATCTGCGCTCTCCCCGATCTTCGACCCTTGGTTGCAGGCAATTGCGATCGTCTTGCACCCAGTTGCCTTGGCGTATACAAGGCCGCCCACCACATAGGGAGTACGACCGCTTGCCGCCAGGCCAACGACAAGATCCTTGTCCGAGAGTCCACGCTCCCGCAGGTCGCTCGCGCCAAGCTCCTCGCTGTCTTCGGCACCTTCGACAGCCTTGATAAACGCCGTCTCGCCTCCGGCAATGAGCCCGACAATCAGATCGGGTGACACGCCAAACGTGGGCGGACACTCCGAAGCGTCGAGTACGCCCAGACGACCGCTGGTGCCTGCGCCCATGTAAAAGACGCGCCCGCCGCGCTCGAGTGCCTCAGCAGCCCAGTCGATTGCTGTGGCAACCTGGGGCAACACCTTCGTGACCGACTGGACGGCACGAAGATCCTCATCATTCATCGTCGTGACGATTTGCAGCGATGTCATCGTATCGAGGTCCATAGACCTTTGATTACGCTGTTCGGTCGTGAATTTTGTTAAATCGAGCATTTCATTCACCTCATCTTTCCTGTTTCTCGATGTAGTTTTGCTTAATGACATGCGTCGCCCGTTCGTAGTCGCTGGCAACGTAAGCAGCGTACAGGGCATCGACAACCATAAGCTGGGCCATACGCGAAGCCATGGCACCGCTGCGGACCAAGGGCTCACTCGCAGCGACGCCGAGCACGGCATCGGCCATGGTGGCAAGCTTGGATGATCCATCTACTTTGGTAACGGCCACAACGGGACAGTTGTGACGTTGAGCCTCGGCGGTGCAGTCCAGCACCTCTTGCGTCAAGCCCGAGTAGCTAAAGGCGATCGCCATATCGCCCTCATGCATGTTCTTGGCACACAAGAGCTGATCATGCCAGTCGTCGTACAGATGGCACTCTTTGTCGACACGCATGAGCTTTTGCGCCAGATCGTGCGCGACCAAACGAGAGGCACCGATACCGAACAGATTGACCGCGCGTGCCCGCTTAAGATAGGCCGCACATCGCTCCAAGACGGTGTAATCGAGCGTTCGCGCCGTCGCTTCGATCGTGCGCACGTTGCTTTTCATCACCTTCCCCACGATACGTTCGACGCTGTCATCCATGGAGATGTCCTCGAGGGCAACGTCTTTCTTGTCACCCAAGAGCGCCAGCTCGGCAATCAGTTCGCGCTGGAACTCCTTGTAGCCCGCAAAACCCAAGCGCTTGCAAAAGCGCAAAATGCTCGAGGGCGAGGAGAACGTGGCATCGGCAAGACCGCGGACGGACAGCCCGACCACCTCGTGCGGATGAGCGCTTACATATGCGATGACATTGCGTTCCGCCGGGCTCGCGCTGAGCTCACGCTCGCGAAGCCGCAAAAGCAATCCGTTTGCCATCTCAAACACCTCCGTTGAGAAGAATTAAAGACCAACGAACGATTCGTACCGGATATAAACAGCTTTTACGGTACATTGTGCCGCATCGTGGCGCACAAAGGACGAGCGTTCTACCGCTCGCCCCTCAAATCCGACCGCTCGGAAATACGCGCGACACAAAATAATTCAACAAGATCGCATTATCAAAAACGGGCTTGTTACCGGCTAGCGCCTCGCATGGGCGCCGATCGGCCGAGTCGCATGGCGCACCAACACCGCTGCCAGCAATACCAGCAGCATCGCGGTGACATAGCCCGCAGCATCGAATCCTAAGTCGACAACGTCGAAATGCCTGCCGGGAACAAAGATCTTATGCACCTGATCGCCAACGGAGCAGACGGCACAAAAGAGCAACACGGGCACGCAACGGGAGCATACGCTCCACGGACGCCTGGAAAAGCAAACCACGACCACCGAGGCGAACAATCCGACGAAGAAAAACTCTACGGTATGGGCAACGCGACGGACGTTCGTGCCCACCCACATGCGAATGGAAGCAAGTCGGCCAGACCGGACATTCGAAGCAGCCGAATCGGTGCCCCCGGTCATCCCGTTCTCGGTCTGAGCTTCACCCGCGACATCGGCAGCCTGTACGCCCGTAGCTTGACCCTCCACCACACGCGCGGTGGACTCGCTCAGCAACGACGTCTCCACCGCATTTTGCTCCGTCAGCACCCAGATGCCCACCAGCGTTGCAGTAAACAGAACGATCGCGGTCCATCCGATTATTTGTTTTACGCGCGCCAAGGGCCTACCTCCTTTTTTTTGAATATCAGCGAGTGTAGCCCCAAATGACATCGTCACCGTATCAAAATTTGAATCGCAACAGGAAGCGCCAAAGCGGCGCAAACCCCTACCCCGCCTCGCGCATCCAGCGATCGAACGTCCCCACGCACACGCCCAGGCACTTTGCTGCCTGGCTGCGGGTAATATCGCCTGCCTCATAGCTATCGCGTACCAGCTCAAACTGAGGAGGGCACGGCTTGCGAGGTCGACCGAAACGGACCCCTCGCGCCCGCGCCGCTGCAATCCCCTCCGCTTGGCGCCGATGAATATTCTCGCGCTCCACCTGCGCCACGTAGCTCAGCAGTTGTAGCACAATATCGGCAATCAGGGTATTGGTCACATCCGGCGCGCCGCTGGCCCTGGCGCGCGTGTCAAGCAATGGCATGTCCAACACCACAATGGCAACCCCGAGCTCCTTGGTAATGCGTCGCCATTCCTCAAGAATCTCGGAGTAATTACGGCCAAGTCGGTCGATAGAAAGCACCACCAGCACGTCCCCGTCTCCCAGGATGTGCAGCAGCTCGCGATACCGCGGGCGATCGAAGTCCTTGCCGCTCGCATGGTCGGCATAAATATTCGCCGAGCCCACGCCATAGGCGCCCAGCGCATCCAGCTGCCGATTTAGATTCTGATCGCGCGAACTCACCCGCGCATAACCATACACCGTCGCCATCTCATCCCCGCTTTCTTGTAAACCTGCCAAAAAGGGACAGGTTTATTTTGGTAGGTTTTACCTCTCGAATAGCAGGTAAGCGGGCGGCCGAGCGGACGGCAAGGTAGCTATGATCCAAATGCGGAGGGCGGCCCCGAAAGACCGCCCTCCGCTCTCCCGCCATGAGTCGAGATTTGGCTAATGGATAAGCTTAAAGTCCAAGTGCCCACGCGTGGTATTGACGCGCGAAACCTCGATAATCACGCGCTGGCCCAGTTCATAGCGAGTCCCCGTGTCGGCGCCCGTCAGCGTAAGCGCATCCTCGTCGAACTCGAACCACTCGTTGCCCAGACTCTTGATCGAAACCAAGCCTTCGACCTGCGTCAGGTCCAAGCGCACAAAGAGGCCCATGCTGCTGACCCATGAGACCGTTCCGGCATAGCGCTCGCCCAGGCGATCCTCATAGTACTGGGCAATCTTGATCTTTTGCGTCGCATGGCTAGCGGCATCTGCCGCGCGCTCGGCATCGCTGCATGCGCGGCAGATCTGCGGCAGAATGCGCGGCAGCGACTCGCGCCCCTTGCCGATCAGCCGCGGTGTACGGACCAGGGCGTCCTTGCCGCCGAGCTGCTCATAGGCCAACTGCAGTTTGAGCACGCGGTGCACCACCAGATCGGGGTAGCGACGGATGGGACTCGTAAAGTGACAGTAGCACGGCGCGGCGAGCGCAAAGTGGCCCTCGTTGCGCGGCTTGTACAGTGCGCGCTGCATGCTGCGCAGAAGCAGCGTGTTGACGAGCGGTGCGTTGGCCGTACCGGCGGCAGCATCAACTGCAGCCTGTAGCTCATCGGGACTCCCCAGGGCGATACCGGCAGCACGGCGATCGTCGATGATGCCCAGCTGCGCCAGCGCAACGGCGGCACCGTGCAGGCTATCGGGGCTCGGATCCTCATGCACGCGATAGCAGGCCTCGATATCACGGTCTGCCAGCCACTCTGCAACGCACTCGTTGGCGAGTAGCATGGCTTCCTCGATAAGCGACGTGGCACACGAACGCTCGCGCGCCACAATCTGCACGGGTACTCCGTCCTCATCCAATAGAGCGCGAATCTCGGCCGTGTCAAAATCGACTGAGCCGCGGGCACGACGAATACGACGGCGAAGTTCGGCGAGTTCGTTGGCGGCGACAAGGAAATCGCCGAGGTCGACGTTATAGCCGCGAGCAGTTTCCTCGCACGCAAGACCGCGCTCAAGCGCCTCCTCGCGCGAGGCCTCAGCAGCCGCAACATCCTCGGCCGCACCCTCCAGCACCCCATACTCCACCGCGCCGGCACGCACCAGCAGCGCCTCGGCGCCGTCATAGTCCATACGCACACGCGAGCGAATCACGCTGGGGTACGGATCGTAATGCCGCACGCGACCCTGCGCATCGAGCTCAATGTCAACGGTAAACGCAAGACGGTCCTCGTCAGGGCGAAGCGAACACAGGTCACAGGACAGGCGTTCGGGCAGCATGGGAAGCACGCGATCGGCCAGATACACCGATGTCGTACGATGGCGAGCCTCAAGATCGATATGCCCGTCCCAAGCCACATAGTGAGAAACGTCAGCGATATGCACACCCAGCTTGTAGCCACCCTCGGGCGTGCGCTCAAGCGAAATGGCATCGTCAAAGTCGCGCGCGTCGACCGGGTCGATCGTGATGACAAAGCGGTCGCGCAGATCGCGGCGGAGCGGGTCCTTAAGCGCCGCGGACACATCGAGCGAAAGTCCCTCGGCCTCGTCCAGCGCGGCCTCGGGATAGCTATCGGTATAGCCGTAACGCGCCATCACGTATTGAACGCCCAAATCGGGCGCGTCATCTCCGCCAATGCGGCGTTCGATCGTCACGGTGCCCGATTCCAGGCGCGTCGGGTAGGTCAAAATGCGCGCGACAACGGCATCACCCGGGTGGACGCCCAGACGATCCGCCGAGGTATCCTCGGGCAGAATGAAGAAGTCGGCCTTCAGGCGCGAATCGAGCGGCTCGATCACACCGAGCGGACCAGCGGTCTGGTACGTACCCACCACGCTTATGGCTGCGCGCTCAACCACGCCTTCGATCACGGCGCGCCGCTCACCGTGCGGGCTGTTCTTAATGCTCACGGCAACGGTATCGCCATCCATGATCTCGCGCTTACCGCGGCCCATAACCTTGTAGTCGCCGCTCTCGGTTATGACATAGGCGCCATGCTCATGGAGCTGCACGCGCCCGGTCAGGCTCGGACGGCGTTCGCTGCGCACCGGTCCGCGCTTATTGCGAGCTCCACGCTTATGCTTGTTATTGCGCCCCATGGCGCCTCCTTGCTATCGATGACGAACTCCAAAGAGTCTACCCAAATGATTCGCTTTCCTGCCGTCCCCTAGGGATCAAAAAACGGGCCGCCCCATAAGAGACGACCCGTTGGAAGGGATGAATTCCAGGCATGCCTACACGCGCAGGTAGCGGCGCATGGCTATGGCAGAACCAAAGAGACCGATAATCACACCGACCAGAATCAGCGCAGCATAGGTCACCAGGTAGTACTGCATCGGCAGGGCAAACGACATCCAGCCGATGCTCTCCTGCAAACGCGGAATCATCAGATTGCGCAGCAGCTCCAGAACGCCGATGGAAAGCAGCGAGCCCAAAATAGCCTGCAGTACGCCCTCGGTGATAAACGGGCCGCGAATGAAGCCGTTGCTGGCGCCGACCAGACGCATAATCGCAATCTCACGACGACGCGCCGTGATGGACAGGCGAATCGTGTTGTTGATGAAGATGAATGCGATAAAGGTCAGAAGGCCAACGAGCACCACGGCGGCGATGCGGATGTAGTTGGTCACCTGGAACAGGCGGCTCACTTCCTCCTGGCCGTACAGCACGCTCGCGTTGACGTCGCCGTCATCCGCGATCTTCTGGAAAACGGCGTTCTTCTTGAGCTTCTCTGCCGTGCTCTCGACCTTGGACGGATCGTCCATCTCAATTGCAAACGAAGCCGGCAGCGGGTTCTGGCCATCGAGCGCGCTCATGGTGGCGTCGGCGTTGCCCGACATCTTGCTCGTATACTCGGCCAGCGCGTCGTCCTTGTCCTTATAGGTCACGGACTTGACGTTATTCCACGTCTTAAGCTCGGCCTCAAAAGCCTGGACATCGGCCTGATCGGCGTCATCGCTAATGAACGCGTTGATGACAACCTGATCCTCGACGGTGCCGATCACGGAGTTCAGCATCGCGGAGCCCATGATGAACAGGCCGATGATAAACAGCGAAAGGAAGATCGTGATGACGGCGCCGAGCGAGGTAGTCCAGTTACGGAAGAAGTGACTGATTGCCTCTTTGAAGGAGTAGCCCACGTTAGTTGGTGCCATAGTTGCCGTAACCTCCCCTCTCCTGGTCGCGGATAACGTGGCCGCCCTCGAGGGCGATCACGCGACGGTGCATGCTATCGACCATCTCGCGGTCGTGCGTGGCGACGATCACGGTGGTGCCGGTGCGGTTAATACGCTCGAGCAGCTTCATGATGCCCAGCGAGATCGCCGGGTCGAGGTTACCCGTGGGCTCGTCGCAGATCAGCAGCGGCGGACGGTTGACCATGGCGCGGGCGACGGCAACGCGCTGCTGCTCGCCACCGGAAAGCTGGTCGGGCAGCGAGTCCATCTGATCGGCCAGACCGACCAGACGCAGCACCTCGGGCACCTGGCTGCGAATGACGCCCTTGGGCTTGCCGATGCACTGCAGGGCAAACGCCACGTTTTCGTAGGCGGTCTTTTGCGGCAGAAGCTTAAAGTCCTGGAACACGGCGCCAATCTGGCGGCGCAGGAACGGAACCTTGCGGTTCTTGATCTTCATGAGGTCCTGACCGGCAACCAAGATGCGGCCGCTCGTCGGCTTGACGTCGCGGTTGAGCGTCGACAGCAGCGTGGTCTTACCCGAGCCGGAATGACCGACCAGGAAGACGAACTCGCCCGGATAGATCTCGATGTTGATGTCGTCGAGTGCAGGCTTGTTGGGCTGTGCCGGATAGATCTTGGTGACATGCTCCATAAGGATGACGGGCTCGACACCGGCCTGCTTGGCCATCTTCTTGCGGCTGGCCTGCGGATCGATGGGCGCAAACACCGACGTAAAATCGGGGTTGTTGAGCGCGTTATCGAGGCTTGCGACCTCGGCTGCCTGATCGCTCTCGACCACCGGGGCAGCAGGCTGCGCGGGATCGGGAATAGCGGCAAAGAGACCGGACTGCGCAGGCTGAGGAACCGGCGTCGCAGGGGCCATGGGGTCGGGAATGCCGGCCATGGTAGGCTGCGGCGTGGCGGCGCCAGCCTGAGGCTGCTCCACGCGAGCGGTCACGGCCTGAACGGGCTCAAAACCCGCCGTGCCGGAAAGCGCGACATCGCTGGTGGGA
>CAUGKA010000012.1 GCA_959599615.1 uncultured Collinsella sp.
AACCGGTGGCAGCTTGGTGTGGTGGCCATCTTTGGCCGAAAGGAACATGGGAAGCGCGACCGCGCGCGGAACGGGGCCGCAGGCGTAGCAGACGTCGAATATACCGTCACAGGGGTCGGCATCGGGGCAGATGCGATAGCCCGAGCCATAGGTAGGACCAAGCTGAATCGCCATGATGATCGCCCTCACGCGCTCGGCGGGCGCGCCGTCAAAGCTGACTGTCATGGGGTAGCTGCGATAGCGCAGGCCAAACTGCTCAAGTCCCGAAAGGGTGTAGAGCGGAGCACCCGTCAAGCCGGTCTTTTTGCGCAGCTCGGTGGTGCCAAGGCCGATGGCGGCATCGATGCCGACCGAGAGCGTCTGGTCGTAGTACTCGACGGCTGCCTCGCCGCTGCCACTCGCGGGGTTCCACGAGCGAATGCGCCCGATGTCCTGACGCCGCAGCTCGCAGGTGAGCAGCGCGCCAAAATCCTTACCGGAGAAATCCTCGATTCCGAGCGTTTGGGCAAAATCGTTGCCGGAGCCTACGGGAAGTACCGCAAGGGCAGGGCGGACCGCCTCTTCCTGCGTCATAAGCCCGTTGACGACCTCGTGAATCACGCCGTCGCCGCCGAGTGCGATAACGGTGCGATAGCCCTGAGCCTGCGCGGCCAGCTCCTTGGCATGTCCCATACGCTTGGTCAACACCAGGTCAAACTGGGATGCGCGTGCAGCCATGTCCAAAAATCGTTGCAGGCGCTCGGCAACTTCGCGTGCCGCACCCGACTGGGCGGCTGGGTTGGCGATGATGAGCGTGCGACCAAAATCAGTTGCGTGCATGGGGCGACTCCTGGCGTATGACGTGACGATGCGGTCGCGCTCGGGTCGAATTGCCCCCGATTGTGGCTGCACGGCGAATACTTACGTCTACTGTATCAGGTCGTTGTGGCGCTCGATAGCCTCTGCCACCGTGCCGCCCTCATCCACAATAAGCGAACGGCGCTTGGGTGAGATGATGCGCTGGGCGGGGTATACGCCGCGGTGTCCGCCGGTTAGGTAGCTGATAAAGGCCACGATGACAAAGAACCCGGCGGCCGTGCCGTGGAACAGGTCGATGGCCATCATGCAGGTGGTGATGGGCACGTTGAGGCCGGCGCAGAACACGCCGAGCATGCCGAGAGCCGCCAGAAAACTGGGGTCAAGCCCGGTAAGGCAACCGATCCAGCCACCGAGTGCCGCACCGATGCCAAACAGGGGCGTGACCTCGCCGCCTTGGAAGCCCGCGCCCAGGGTAAGCGCTGTGACGACCAACTTGATGGCTGCGTCCGCCAGGGTGGTGTTGCCTGCAAATCCGGCGCCGGAAAGCCACGTGGAAAGGCCGGCGTAGTCCCAGGCGTCGAGGAGGGCATAGGCGGCCAAAACCACGAGTGCGCCTATGAGTGCGCGGACGAGGTAATTGGTGATAAAGCGACCGTACAGGCTTTTGACGGTTCGAACCGACCAGGCAAAGAGGCGTGCCGTCAGGCCGAAGATAATTGCGCTGATAACAACGATGACAACCGTCCGTGGTGTCATGTTGGGAACGCTGGCGATGACATTCGCCTCGTACTCGGTTCCCAAGGCAAGCGACGTAAAGTAGCCGGTAAACGAGGCGAACAGGCAGTAGATGCCCGCGGTGTAGTCGATCTTTCCGATAAAGCACATCTCCATGCCAAAGAAAGCTCCGGCAAGGGGCGAACCGAATACGGCGCCAAAGGCCGACGAGATGCCGGCGAGCATGAGGTCGTGGTGGTCATGCTTTTTGAGGTGGGCGAGGCTCGAGATGTTGCTGGCGATGGTGCCGCCAATCTGCACCGCGGCTCCCTCGCGACCGGCCGATCCGCCCGTTAGGTGCGTGAGCGTAGAGCAGACGAAGGTGAGGACGGCCATGCGCATATGGATGAGGCGTGTGCCCAGAGCAGAGTCGATGACCAGGTTGTTGCCTCGTTTGGCAGCAAGGCCGTGGTTTTTGTACACCCATGCGGTGGCAATGCCCACAACGGGAAGCAATGCGTAGACCCACGCGTGGTGCTCGCGATAGCCGGTCGCGATATTCAGCGAGGCCAAAAACGCCCAAGCGGCAACGCCCATGGCGAGCGAGACGATGACGACGAGCACGAGCAACTTGGCGCTCGCGAGTAGGTTGCGGGCGTTGCGGCGCGTGTCGGCAGCCAAGAGATGCTCGGAGCGGGTGAGCTGTTGCCTGCCTGCCATGATGACGTCGTTAAGGGAGAAAAGGCCGCCGTCGTCGAGCGGCTGGGAATGATCCTGCGCCTCGTTTGCGCTTTCGGGTTTGTCGGTAAAAGTCATACGTTCCTCTTTTGGGTTGCAACACGAGCATTATAAAACGCGGTAAACGCGACGAGCCGGTGGGCTGGTTTTGGTTTTGTTTCGCGGCTTGCGGCCGACAGATGTATTCGCGGCCGCGGGCCAGGTCTTGAGCAGGCGGCGAGGGATTATACTGAGATAAACATAAAGAATCGGCGCTTTTGTTGCGCGCCGCAGCATGCTAGAGGTGCATATGGCTGAGAAACTCATTCCGTTGGAGGACGCACAGGCGATCGTCTTGTCGCACGTGAATCGCACCGAAGTTGTCGAGATTCCCGTGTGGCAGGCCGCCGGTCTTCCCTTGGCCGAGGACGCGGTGGCCGATATCGACATCTCGCCGTTTGCCAACAGCGCTATGGACGGATATGCCGTGCGCTCGTCGGACTTGGCGCAGGCATCTGGCGAGGCGCCGGTGACGCTCGACGTTATCGGACACGAGGCCGCGGGCCATGTGTTTGAGGGCGTAATCGGCGCGGGTGAGACGGTCCGCATCATGACGGGCGCGCCGGTACCCGAAGGTGCCGATGCCGTGGTGAAATACGAGATCGTCGATGTGCTCGATGGCGACGGCAACGAGGGCTCGCGTGTGAGGTTCTCGGCGCCCGCCAAGGTAGGGGAGAACGTTCGCTCTGCCGCCGAGGAGGCCCATGCCGGCGATGTCGTGATGCACGCCGGCGAGGTCGTGGCCCCGGCCGGCGCCGGCCTGTTGGCGAGTGCCGGTTACGCAAGCGTGAAGGTGCACGCCGCCCCGCGTGTGGGCATTATCTCGTTGGGCACGGAGCTGGTCGCGCCGAGTGAACTGCCGGCACGCGGACAGATTCGCGATTCCAACTCCTCGGCGTTAATGGCCGAGGCGCTCGACGCCGGTGCCGATCCGGTGTTCTACGGCATTGCGCCCGACGACGAGCAGGCAATTGCCGAACTCGTGCATCGCGCCGCGCAGGAGTGCGATTTTGTGATCACGAGCGGCGGCGCCTTTGCGGGCGACTACGACTACGTGACGGCGCTGGTCAAGCGCGAGGGCAAGGTGCTGTTCGATCGCATCTCGATGCGTCCTGGCAAGGCCATTACGTTTGGCTTGCTCGGGGGTAAGCCCTACCTAGGGCTTTCGGGCAATCCCGCGGCGGCGTATGTGGGCTTTGAGATGCTCGCCCGCCCGGCGATTCGTAAGATGCGCGGCTTTGCCGAGGGTACGCGTCCCGTGCAGCAGGCGATATTGACGCACGATGTGAAGAAGCGCCAGTATCGCCGCTTCTTCGATCGCGCCACGGTTTTGCGCGACCCTGAGACCGATGAGCTGTTGGTGACCGAGGCCAAAACGCAGAATTCGGCGCTGCTCGGAACGATGCAGCGGGCCAACTGCCTGCTGCGTATTGACGAAGGACCGTGCGAGCTCAAGGCGGGCGACGTCGTGGATGTCGTGCGTGTCGACCTGCCTGAGGACACGGTGCTATAGGAGGAATGCTATGGAGTTGAAGGTTTCGATTGTGACGTGCTCAGATACGCGCGATCTTGCCCAGGACGAGGCGGGTGCTGCGCTCGAGGAACTCATCGTGGCGCAGGGCTGGACGGTCGCCTCACATGTGGTCGTGCGCGACGACGTCAGCGAGATTGGTGATGCCATCGTGGAAGCTGCCGATGAGTGCCACGCCAATGTCGTGCTCACCTGCGGCGGCACGGGTCTTTCGATGCGCGACGTGACACCCGAGGCGACGCGTGCCGTCTGCGACCGCGACGTGCCGGGTATTGCCGAGGCGATTCGCGCGTACTCGATGACCAAGACGCGCCGCGCCATGCTCTCGCGCGCTATTTGCATGCAACGAGGTCATACACTTGTCGTAAACTTTCCCGGTTCTACGAAGGCCGCCCGCGAAAGCTGGGAGGCCGTGAGCGATCAGCTGGAGCATGCGGCCCAAATGACGGCGGGCGGCGGTCACGCCAAATAAGCGCACTACCTGCGGCGGAGCGACCTTGCGAGTCACTCCGCCTTTGTTTTCCGCCGAAGCGACGCCGAGGTGCACGGTAACTCGAAACTATATTCTCTGGCGAGAATAATTTCTCACTATCATTATTCGCGCAGAAGTATAATCTGATTGCGATTAAAGCCCGCGGTGGGGTACCCGGGTACAAGATCCGAAAGGGTTGAATATGTTCGATATGGTTTCACGCCGCGGTTTTGTCTCGCTTTCTGCTGCCGCCACCGGCCTTGGCCTTGCTGGCTGCTCGGGCAACAAGACGTCCGAGCTCGCTGGTTCAGATGCCGGCTCCGCCAAGTCTTCCTCTAAGAAGAAGGCTGTCGAGCTGCAGGTCTTTGCCGCCAACTCGCTCGAGAGGGCCCTGCCCGAGGTTCAAGAGCTCTACACCGAGCAGACCGGCACCACGTTTGCCGACACGCAGTTTAAGGCCTCCGGCGACCTCGTCGAGCAGATGCGCGCCGGCGCCACGGTCGACGTGCTCATCACCGCTTCCAAGGGCACCATGGACGACGCCGAGACCGCCGGGCTCGTCGACACCGACACCCGTGAGGATATGTTCGTCAACGACCTTGTGATCATTCGCGCTGAGGGCTCCAACACCAAGATCGAGGCCATCGCCGACGTTGCGAATCTGGACGGCAAGATCGCCATCGGCGACGCCAAGACCGTCCCCGCCGGCAAGTATGCCAACCAGGCGCTGGCCTCCGTGGGCCTCTATACTGGCACCGAGGGCGACGACGGCGAATATGCACCCGAGCTCGCCGACAAGGTTGCCCTGGCCGACAAGGTCGGCACCGCTGCGGCCTACGTCTCTACGGGCGACTGCGTGGCAGGTTTTGTCTACAGCTCTGATATCTTCCGCTATGACGGCATCGAGGAGGCTTTCGTGTGCCCCGAGGACTCGCATAAGCCCATCGTGTATCCGGGTGCCGTTGCCGAGATCTCCGAGCACGCCGACGAGGCCAAGGCGTTCATCGACTTCTGCCTGTCCAGCAAGTCCGCCCAGAAGATTTGGGCTAACTACGGCTTTGAGCTTTCCGCGTAGTGCGGCTTGGCGCGATAATTCCATCGTTTTGTGTTTCACTCCGTCCTTGTATTCGCTTGGAGCTTTTCGTGCTTAATAAATTCCGCATGCTTGTCGCCTGTGCTTTGACCTTCGCGCTTTGCTGGGTGCCGGGATTTGCGTTTGCTGGGGACGCTGAGGACGGGGCCCAGGTTGCTGCGACCGCTCATGGGCTTTCCTATGGGATCGAGGGTTTTGAGCGGTTGGCCAAGGGGACCGCTCGTGCCATGGAGGGCCAGCCTGAGGGCTACCGGTTTCCCGTTGACGAGGACGTGGACCTTGTAGTGGCGCCTGCTGCCGATCGCGTTGTGGTGTGGATATCGCCCAAGGCGGTCGAGAAGTATGGATTGGATCCGCAGGACAACGAGTGCGTATCGGGTCTCAAGGCCCTCGTCTGTGAGCTCGACAGCGCAAACTCCATGGGAGGTGCGCAGCTAGGGGACGTGGATCTTCCTTGGTGTGTCACGGCGGAAACAACGTTTGATACCGGCGGGTATACCTATGGCTTTGACGAGCGCGGTGCGGATGGGGACCGCTATGTGGTGATTGCATCGGCCTCGGGTGATGCCAAGGGCGGCGCGCGTTGGCTTGATAGCGCTCAAATGGTAGAAGCATCGTCTGTCGTGTTGCGGGATGAGCAGGGGCCCTGGACCTCTCTGGCCTCCTTTTTGGGCGACATCGACTATCGCCCGTTTTGGGTGTCCATAAAAACGAGCGGCCTTGCCCTGCTGATCTCCTTTGCGCTGGGCCTGTTCGCCGCGTGGAAGACTATGGGTACCTCGAGTCGCACCAAGGGCCTGCTCGACTCGGTCTTTACGATTCCTATGGTGCTGCCGCCCACGGTCTGCGGCTTTCTGCTCCTCATGCTGTTTGGCCGCTCGACCGGGGTGGGCCAGTGGCTCATCGCGCACGGCATCTCGATCGTCTTTACCTGGCCCGCGGCGGTCATTTCGGCCGTCGTTGTGTCGTTTCCGCTGGTCTACCGCACGGCGCTCGGAGCCTTCGAGAGCCTCGACACGCAGATGCTCGACGCCGCGCGAACCTTGGGATGGTCCGAACGTCGCATCTTTGCCAAGCTCATGATGCCGCTCGGCTGGCCCTCAATCGCGGCGGGCACGGTGCTCGCCTTCGCTCGCGCGATGGGCGAGTTTGGCTGCACCCTGTTCTTTGCGGGCAACTACGCCGGCATTACCCAGACTATCCCCATCGCCATCTACTTTGAGTGGATGGGCGGCAACACGTCGGTGGCCCTCTTTTGGGTCGCCGTCGTGATCGTGTTCAGTTTCCTGGTCATTCTGTTCATCAATATGTATACGGCGCATTCGCAAAAGTACCGCGAGCGCGGCCTGTCCCGCGCGGAGCGCAGGCAGGCCAAAGAACTCGCCGGACAGGGCGATTCGCTCGATCCGGCGGGTGGTGATGCCTTGCGTATCGATCGCGAGGCGCTGGCCGAGCTCATGCGCGATGACACGGTCGCAAAGGGAGGTCGATAGCCATGTCGCTCGTTCTGGATATTAAAAAGCGCTATCCCGGGTTTGTGCTCGACATGCAGCTTGAGGCCAGCGAGGAGCGCGTGGCGCTGCTCGGCGCCTCCGGATGCGGCAAGAGCTGCACCTTGCGCTGTATTGCCGGCGTGGAGACGCCCGACGAGGGCAAGATCGTCGTCAACGGCGTGACCTTTTTTGACTCGGTGTCGGGCATCAATCTGTCGCCCCAGGAGCGCAAGTGCGCCCTGCTGTTCCAAAACTATCAACTGTTCCCTAATATGACGGTGGCCGATAACGTGTGCGCCGGCGTTGAGGGTGCAGGCGACGCCGCGGCGCGCAGGCAACTTGCCGAGCGCTACCTGGGTATCTTTGGACTGGCCGATTTCGCCGACCGCTACCCCGCGCGCCTCTCGGGCGGTCAGCAGCAACGCGTGGCGCTTGCGCGTATGGTGGCGGCGCACCCGGGCATTTTTATGTTCGACGAGCCCATGAGCGCGCTCGATTCCTATCTTAAGAGCGCACTCGAGCAGAACATGCTCGACTTGTTCGATGTGTGCAACCGCACCGTGCTCTACGTGAGCCACGACATCGACGAGGCGTGCCGTCTGTGCGAGCGCATCTGCGTGATGCATAACGGGCATGTGGAGGAGATCGGCTCCGTCGAAGATGTAGTCCGCCGGCCGCAAACCTTGGCCGCGCTGCGCTTGACGGGCTGCAAGAACACAAGCCGGGCGCGCAAGATCGGACCCCAGGAGGTCGAGGCCCTCGATTGGGGCATGAACTTTAATGTAGGTCGTGAGGTGCCCGACGACGTGGCGTACCTGGGCATTCGCGCGAGCTACTTCCATGTTGACAATCGCACCGCGCGGGGCCGCAACAGCTATGATTTGCACGTGGCCCGTGTGAGCGATTCGCGCTTTGAGCGGCTGGTGCTGCTGGACGCGCCGCGTGCCGATGCGCCCACGCGTCTGCAGTGGAAGGTCAACAAAGTGGGCATGCCTGTCGATGAGCTGCCGCAAGCAGGCGAGACGCTGCGCATGCACTTCGATGCCAAGAGAATCCATCTGGTTTGCCGATAATGTGACAAAGGGACAGTCCCTTTGTCACATGCGAGGGGGGGGGACGCCGAGGTTGGCATTGGTATCGACATCGGTTCGACGGCCGCGAAGGCCGCGGTGGTGAAAAACGGATGGCGCCATTGCGTGGACCTGTGCCATGCCGTCGGGCTGGCCGTCGGTCGATGCGGCCATTCGCGCACTGGCGCTCGCGTAGAGGGCCGGCGCGATAAGTCACCCGCTCTCGGCGCCGCCATGCGTATACTGGGAGGAACTGATTGACCTATGAGAGGAGGAATCGATGGCTGATGAACTCGTGAAGCTCACGCAGATGACCGCTGCCTCTGGTTGAGCCGCTAAGTTGGCTCCTGGAGCCCTCGCCCAGGTCCTGGGCGACTTACCCAATGTGCATAACGACAACCTGCTCGTGGGGTTCGATACCTCCGACGATGCGAGTGTCTTCCGTGTGGGCGAAAACCTGGGCCTCGTGCAGTCCATCGACTTCTTTCCGCCGATGGTCGACGACCCGTTCCTGTTTGGCCAGATCGCCGCGGCTAACTCGCTGTCGGACATCTACGCCATGGGCGGTCGGCCGAGCCATGCCATGAACCTCCTGTGCATTTCCAGTTGCCTGGGCGTTGAGGTTGCCGGGCAGATTCTGGCGGGCGGCGCCGACAAGTGCGTCGAGGCGGGTTGCTCCATCGCGGGCGGCCACACCATCAACGACGAGGAGCCCAAGTACGGCCTGTCCGTGAGCGGCTTTGTCGCGCTCGACCGCATGCTCGCCAACAGCGGCGCGCGCGTGGGCGATGCGTTACTGCTGACCAAGGCGGTTGGCTCGGGCATCATCACCACGGCCATCAAGGGCGAGCTCATCGAGCAGGACGAGGCCGCAGCCATGTTTGACTCGATGCGCACCCTCAACGAGGCGCCGATTCGTCTGGCCGAGGAACTTGAGCTTCACGGCTGCACCGATGTCACGGGCTTTGGCCTGATCGGACACGCGTGCGAGATGGCCGAGGGCTCGGGTGTGCAGATTGAGCTTGTGTCGGGGGCGGTGCCGCTCTTTGACCAGGTGCTCGACATGGCGCGTCTGGGCATTATCCCCGCCGGCGCCTACCGCAACCAGGACTTCTTTGGTCCGCGCGTGGCGGCAGACGATGACCTGGAGCCGGGCATGCTGGATGCGCTGTACGATCCGCAGACCTCGGGCGGCCTGCTCATCGCAGCACCTGCTGCCGATGTGGATGAGCTCGCGCGTCGTCTGCATGCCGAGGATCGCATCGCCGCCGTTATTGGTCGCGTGTGCGAGGCGGTGCCGGGCGGTCCTGCCGTTCGCGTTGTGCGCTAAAGAAAACCGTTTATGCGACCGCCCGTCGTTTTGGGCAGCCGCATTCGAAAGGAATTTGCTATGTCTACCAAGATTGAAGTCAATGCCATGGGCGATGCCTGCCCGTTGCCCGTCGTCAAGACGCTCAAGGCTCTGAAATCACTCGGTGGCGAGGGCGTTGTGGTGACCTCGGTCGACAACGAGACCGCCGTCAAGAACATCTCCAAGATGGCGCAGGAAAAGAGCTGTACGGCCTCGGTCGAGAAGGTTGCAGATGCCGAGTGGCACGTGACCGTGGCAACCGCCGGCGCCGTTGCCGTGGACGTGCCCGAGCAGGACGGTGCCGCTTTCTGTGGCGCCGGCGCCGGTAAGGGCAAGCTGGTCGTTGCCGTCTACACCGATTGCATGGGCCGCGGCGACGATGAGCTGGGCCACAAGCTCATGAAGGCCTTTATTTTCGCCGTGACGCAGCAGGAGGAGCTGCCCGCCACGATGCTCTTCTACAACGGCGGTGCCAAGCTCACCGTCGAGGACTCTCCGGTGCTCGACGACCTGAAGGGTCTGGCCGAGCAGGGTGTCGAGATTCTCACCTGTGGTACCTGCCTCGACCACTATGGCATTAAAGACCAGCTTGCGGTGGGCGAGGTCACGAACATGTACGTGATCGTGGAGAAGATGGAGCAGGCCGTGCGCGTTGTGCGCCCGTAGCGTATTGGTTGGAGTTGCCATGAGGCAGAAGCGCCCGGCGCTTGTCATCACGTTTCCCACCACGGCGGCCGCCATGGGCTGCGAGACCCTGTGCATCGAGCGCGGCCTTCCCGGGCGAACGATCCCCGTACCCGGGGAGGTCGCTGCCGGCTGCGGTCTGGCGTGGAAGGCGTCGCCTGCCGATGAGGAGCTGCTGCGCGCCGAGCTTGCCGCTGCGGGCATTCCCACCGAGGGCTATACCGTGATTGATATGTGGGAGGTCGTGCGATGATCTATCTGGATAACGCGGCGACGACCATGCACAAGCCGCAGACGGTCATCGATGCCGTGACGCAGGCGATGTGCTCGCTCGGCAATGCCGGGCGCGGTGCCACGTCGGGCGCCCTCGATGCCGCGCGTACCATTCACGGCTGCCGCGCCAAGCTTGCGCGCTTGCTGGGCTGCCCGCGGGCTGACCATGTGTGCTTTACGCCTAACTCGACGGCGGCGCTCAACACGGCTATTAACGGCGTGGTGCGCCCCGGCGATCATGTGGTCACGACGGTGCTCGAGCACAACTCCGTGCTGCGTCCGCTCAACCGCCTGGCGGCAGAGCGGGGCGTGACCGTTGAGCATGCGGGCTGCGACGTGAACGGCGTGCTCGACTACGAAGAGCTTGAGCGGCTGGTCACGCCAGGCACGCGTGCCGTGGTGGTGACGCACGACTCCAATGTGACCGGCAACGCGGTCGACATTGCACGCGTGGCCGCCATGGCCCATGCGGCCGGCGCTCTCGTGATCGTCGACGCCTCACAGTCTGCCGGCACGGCGCATATCGATATGCAGGCCATGGGGCTCGACGTGATGTGCTTTACCGGCCACAAGGGGCTCATGGGTCCGCAGGGGACCGGCGGCCTGGCCGTGGCGGAGGGCATTGACGTGGCTCCGTGGGCCATGGGCGGCACGGGAGTGCACAGCTTCGACCCACTGCAGCCACTTGAGTGGCCCACGCGCCTGGAGGCGGGCACGCTCAACGGCCACGGTATCGCCGGTCTTTCCGCCGGCCTCGACTTTATCGAGGCCCAGGGTGGGGTCGAGGCGATTGCTGCCCACGAGCGTGCGCTCGCTGATCGCTTCCTTGACGGTGTGCGCGAGATTCCGGGGATTAATCTCTACGGTGCCTTTGACCAGCCGACGCGCTCTGCGATCGTGTCGCTCAACGTGGGCGATATCGATTCGGCCGAGATCTCGGATGCACTCATGCAAGGGTGGGGGATTGCGACGCGCCCCGGCGCCCATTGCGCTCCGCTCATGCACCGTGCGTTGGGGACCGAGCGCCAGGGCGTCGTCCGCTTCTCGTTTGGGTATTTCAACACGAACGAGGAAGTCGATACCGCGATTGACGCTTTGAGCGATTTAGCCTGCTAAAGCGTATATACTTGCGGGACGGGTCTTTTGCCCGTTCCGTTTTAGTTTCGACCCGAAAGGTGGTCCCATGGCTTCATCCGCCTCGCGCGGTCTGCGCTCCGACCATGTCGTCACCGTCGGCATCGCCCTGTTCTCGATGCTCTTTGGTGCCGGCAACCTCATTATTCCGCCACTGCTGGCGCTGCAGGCAGGTTCTGCCACGCCGGTCGCCATGCTCGGCTTTCTGATTGCCGCCATCGGCCTGCCCGTCATGGGCTTTATCGCCGTGGCGCTTGCCGGAACGGCACGCGAGCTTGCCGGCCGCGTGCACCCCAAGTTTGGCGAGTTCTTTGTCGCGGCGGTGTATCTGGCCATCGGTCCGTGCCTGGCTATTCCGCGCACGAGCTCCACGGCCTTCGAGATGCTCGTGCCGCTGCTGCCCGAGGGCGTCTCGCTCGGCACGGCGCGTCTGGTGTTCGCCGTTGGCTTCTTTATCGTCGCGTTTGCGCTCACGCTGCGCCCTGGCGTCATCACGCGCGTGCTCGGCCGCATTACGGGCCCCGCGCTCATTGCGCTCATCGTGCTGGTCGTGGGTGCCGCCGTGGTCTCGCCGCTGGGTCCCGCTGCCGCGCCCCAGGCTCCCTACGATGCAGGCGCCGCCGTGCAGGGCTTTTTGACCGGCTACCAGACCATGGACCTGCTTGCGTCGCTCGCCTTTGGCATCATCATCGCCGAGACCATCAACGAGTTGGGCGTTACCGATGACAAGCGCGTGGCCTTCGAGATTTCGCGTTCCGGAGTGATCGCCGGCGTGCTCATGGCCATCATCTACTGCGGCTTGGGCCTTGCCGGTATGCAGCTCGGCACCGTGATGCCCGATGCCACCAACGGCGCCGCCATCCTCGCCCGTTCGGCCTCTATGCATTTTGGGCTTGCAGGCACGGTCGTGGTCTTTGCGATCTTTTTCCTCGCCTGCATGAACGTGTGCATCGGCCTTATCAGCTGCTGCTCGCGCTACTTCTGCGAGACGTATGTGGTTAAAGGGGGAGCGGAGGCTTCCGAGGAGGCCATGCGCCGTCCCTTTGCTGTGCTCGCCTTTGTGTTCGCAGCGTTTTCGTGCGTGCTCTCCAACGTTGGTCTCGACATGATCCTCATGTTCTCGGTGCCCATGCTCAATGCCTTGTATCCCGTCGCCATCGTGCTGGTGCTTATGGGCCTGGTGCACGGTTTTTGCGACGCGCATCCGCAGGTGTGGGTTTGGGTCGGCGGCGTTGTCGCGGTGCAGAGCGTGATCACGTCGGTCCGCGATGCGTTCTTTGCTGGTGCGTGGCTGCCGTTCGATGCGTTACCGCTGGCAGATATCGGTGCTGCGTGGGCACCGGTTGCTGTGGTGGCGTTTGTGATCGGCCTGGTTCATAGCCAGTTTGTCGCACATTCGAGGAGCTAAGGCATCAATGCTTGCGCAGGCGGGGAGTCTCCCCTATAATTTCCTTCGCTTTGGGACACGCAAGGTTTAGACCTTAGCTGCTCAACACCTTCGGGACGTGGCGCAGTTTGGTAGCGCGCCTGCTTTGGGAGCAGGATGTCGCAGGTTCAAATCCTGTCGTCCCGACCATATCTTGCGGGCGTAGTTCAATGGTAGAACCCCAGCCTTCCAAGCTGATGACGCGGGTTCGATTCCCGTCGCCCGCTCCATAAGAATTGTTTTAACGGCTTTGGTTTCCTTTGGGGATCAGAGCCGTTTTCGTTTTCGCGCCCGGCGGCGGGAAACGAATACGGCCGGGTGCGAAGCTGAGAAAATTCGTGAGCAATTTACAGCGCCGCACGCCAAGGCCAATGGCCCGCAGCGAAACAAGGGTTTGCGAAGCAAACCCTTGGACTTCCCGTCGCCCGCTCCAAGCTATATAATCGCAGGCCAATATGCTAATTTGGCTTGCGTTTATTGTTATACCGTCCGACCTCGCGGGGCAAATGAACCAGGAGCGTTTGCCCCAAGTCGTAAGAAAGTAGTGATTGCCATGGCACAGAGTAAGGCAGAATACCCCACCCCCGACTGCCTGGCGCCCGCCGCGATCGAGGCTAAGTCCGAGGCCGCCGGCGTTACCAAGGCCAACCTGCCGGTCTCGAAGGCCTTTTTGCTCGCCATGTTTGCCGGCGCGTTCATCGCCTTCGGAGGCCTGTTCTTCACGGTCTTTTTGAGCGATCCCACGCTTGGCTGGGGCGCCCAGCGCTTCGTGGGCGGTCTTGCTTTTTGCCTGGGACTGGTGCTCGTGCTCATTTGCGGCGCGGAGCTGTTTACCGGTAACTCGCTTATGGTATGCGCGCTTAAGAGCAAAAAGATTACGCTCGTCCAGATGTTCAAGGCTTGGGCTGTTGTGTGGATCGGCAACTTTATCGGCGCCCTGTTCGTTGTCTTTTTGATTTACATGGCAGTTATTTATAAGCTCAACGGCGAGGCCGTCGCCAATACCATGGTGCGTGTCGCCGCCGGTAAGGTTACGATCGACGCCGTTACCATCTTCTTCCGCGGCATTCTGTGCAACATCTTTGTGTGCCTGGCCGTATGGATCGGTACCGCCGGCAAGACCGTCGTCGACAAGGTCGTGGGTATTCTGCTGCCCATTGCCGCCTTTGTGGCCTGCGGTTTTGAGCACTGCGTCGCCAACATGTACTTTTTGCCCATGGGTATTTTGATGCACTCCTGCGGCTATGGAGTTGATGTCGCCGGCGCCGACGCCCTCAACGCGGCGGGCCTGGCGCTCAATCTTTCCGTCGCCACGCTCGGCAATATCGTGGGCGGCGCCCTGATCGTTGCGCTGGGCTACTGGTTTATCTACGCCAACAGGGAGGCCTAAAGGCCCCACGCCATAACCGACCAAAAAGGGACAGGTTTATTTTGGCAGGTTTTGAGCGAGGCGCTGCGCCGTCTTGCCGCAAGCTGCCATAATGGACCTGTCCCTTTTGCGTGCGCGTCGCCATTTGGTGGCCGACGATGATCGTGGGGGACCTGCTTTTTATTGAATATGTCGAAAGGCTTTCCATGAGCGACTGCGAATCCATGCCTGCCGAGGTGCGCGACCGCCTGCGCTCCATTCCCGCTGTCCACGAGCTGCTGGCGGAGTGGCCGGTCATGAAGGCTGCCGGCGATGCGGGCGATAAGATCGTGCGTGAGGCGATCGATGTCGAGCTCGATGCCGAGCGCGCGGCGATTCGCTCCGGCGTTCCCGCAAGGAACAAGCGCGAGCTCGCCTTGGCCATTGAGCGGCGGTGCCACCGCCTGTCGCTGCCGACCCTGCGTCCCGCCGTCAACGCGACAGGCGTTGTGATTCACACCAATCTGGGCCGTGCTCCGCTCGCTCCCGCAGCGGTGCAGGCGGTGACCGACGTTGCCCGCAGCTACAGCACGCTCGAGTATGACGTCGCGACTTGCGCTCGCGGGGGCCGTAAGGAACATGCCGCGCGCCTGCTGCGCACACTCACGGGGGCGCAGGACGCCTTGGTTGTCAACAATAACGCTGCGGCGGTGCTGTTGGTGCTTGCCGCGCATGCATGCGGCAAAGAGGTCATCGTGAGCCGCGGCGAGCTTGTCGAGGTGGGCGGGAGCTTCCGCATCCCCGACATCATGGCAGCCTCGGGTGCCAAGCTTGTCGAGGTGGGCTCCACCAACCGCACGCATCTGGACGATTACCGAAGCGCCATTACGCCCAACACGGCGATGATCCTGAAAGTTCATCCTTCAAACTACCGTATCGAGGGCTTCCACGAGGAGGTTTCGGCGGCGGAGCTTTCTGCGCTGGCGCATGAACACGGCCTTTTGCTTTACGAGGACCAAGGCTCGGGCGCTTTGCTTGCAGATGGGGTGCTCGCCGATGCGGGGGAGAGACCCACGTCCGCCTCGCTTTGCGCCGGCGTCGACGTTGTCTCGTGCTCGGGGGACAAACTGCTCGGTGCTTCGCAGGCGGGCATTATCCTCGGCAGCGCCCAGGCGATCGCCGCCTGCGCCTCTCATCCGCTTATGCGCGCGCTTCGCCCCGGCAAGCTCACGCTCGCGGCGCTCGAGGCCACCCTGCGCTTATATGTGGCCAGTTCTGATACGGCACATCGGGAGATCCCGGTGCTCAACATGCTTTCCGGCGCGCCGGCTCCGCTCGAGCGTCAGGCAAAGCGCCTGCATGACCGCATGCTGCGCAAACTTCGCGAGTCTCAGTGCGAGGACGCGGTGGAGTTGCAGGTTGTCGAGGGCGTCTCTGCTCCGGGAGGCGGTTCGCTGCCGACCGTCGAGCTCCCAACTTTTTGCGTTGCCGTTTGCCCCGTCGATGGGCGCCTATCTGCCGATGGCCTGAAGCGCGCCATGGTTCAGGAACCCGACATGCCGGTCGTCACGCGCGTGCGGCACGAACAGGTGCTGTTTGACGTCCGCACGCTTTTGCACGATACCGACCTTGATCTGTGCGCGTCTGCGTTGGTCGATGCCGTGCGGGCGGGTTTGCGTCGATGAGTGCGCGTGAGCTTGTCGAATGTCCCGTTGTCGTCGGGACGGCGGGGCACGTCGACCACGGAAAGTCAGCCCTTATCGAGGCGCTGACCGGCAAAAATCCCGACCGCCTGGAGGTCGAACGGCGCCGAGGCATGACCACGGAGCTGGGTTTTGGCGAGCTGGCGCTGCCGAGCGGCAAGATTGTCGGCTTGGTCGACGTGCCCGGGCATGCGCACTATCTGCGCGCGATGGTGCAGGGCGCCACGGGCATCGACGTGGCCGTGCTGGTGGTTTCGGCCGTGGAGGGTGTGATGCCGCAGACCCGCGAGCACGTGCGCGTGCTGGAGCTGTTGGGTGTGACGCATATGGTGGTGGCGCTGACTATGTGCGACCTGGCCGACGACGAGACGGCGGAGCTCGCCGAGCTCGACGTCGAGGCATTTCTTGAGGGGACCGTGTTTGCGGGGGTACCGGTCGTGCCGGTGTCCTCCAAGACGGGTGAGGGCCTGGGCGAGCTGCTCGCGGTGCTCGATGACGCGATTTGCTCGTGCCTGTCGGAGCGCCTAGAGGCGACTGCGGGCTCGGGCGATACGCCCCGTCTCCCTATCGACCGCTGCTTTAGTATCCGCGGCACCGGAACCGTCGTGACGGGCACGCTGCACGACGGGCCTGTATCGGTTGGCGACGAGCTTGTCGCACTGCCGTCGCGAACGCACTGTCGCGTGCGTGGCATGCAAGTTCACGGGGATACCCAGCGCGCGGTTCCGGGTCAGCGTGTCGCCCTGAACCTGGTGGGTGATGGCGTGGCGCACCTCAAGCGCGGCGAGATGCTCGGCGTCGAGGGTTGCGTGGGGCAGACGCTGCGCTTTTTGATGTGGCTGACATATGTGGGGCACGACGGCGCGCGATCCGGCGTTCTTGCCTCGGGCACGCGCGTGCACGTGATGGCGGGCACGGCCGAGGTGCTCGGTCGCATTATGCTTTTGGACGACGAGCCGCCCCTCGCGGTCGGCGAGACGCGTGTGGTGCAGGTGCGCTTGGAGCGGCCGTTGCCGTTGCGCGCCGGCGATCATGCCGTCATCCTGTCGCACTCTCCGATTTCGCTGCTCGGCGGCGGACGCGTTCTTCTTTCGCGGTGCCGCCGCTCGCGCGACCTCTCCGCGGGCGAGTGCGCGTTGCTTGGGGCTCTGGATGCTGGCGACCGCGCCGCCGCCGTTGTCGCATGGTTGGAACTGCAGTGCCTGCCCGTGCCTGCCTCGGCCGTAACCCGTGCTCTCGATCTTTCGGGCGCCGAGGCGGCAGCGCTCCTGCACGGGACGGTTTCCTCGGGCGATGCCGTGGCGCTTCATGCCGAGCGTTCGACCGAGGAGCTCTATGCCGCCCCCGCTGTGCTCGATGCCGCCCTCGCCGCGCTCTCCGACGCGCTGGCCGCTATGCACGAGGCCGCGCCCAAGCAGACGGGTTTCACACCGGGCGAGGTCGCGCATGCCGCCTGGCCGACAGCGGGCGAAGACGTAGCGTCCGCGCTCGTCCTCGAGGGCTGTGCGCGCGGCATCTGCGCCCAGGAGGCGTCCGAGGTGTTCGACCCGCACTCTGCCGCCGCGGCGATACGCGTGGTGCGCGAGGCGAGCCAGCGTATCGTGGCCGCCCTCGACGAGGCGGGTCTCGGTGCGGCGACGCTGCCCGAGGTGGGTGAGCAGCTGCAACTCGATCGCGACGCCATGACGCGTGCCCTGCGCGAGCTTTCGCTCAACCGCGCGATCGTTAAGATCGAACGCGACGTTGCCTTGTCTGCCGCCGCCGAGGCCCATGCGCGTGAGGTCGTCGCCGCGGCTATCGAGACTGCCGGCGGCGCTGCCACCACGAGTGTGCTGCGCGAGGCCCTAGGCGTGTCGCGCAAACGAGCCATTAGCATCTTGGAGCACCTGGATGCGGTGCGTTTTACGACGCTCGACAAGGATGCCGGCGGCC
Organism: uncultured Collinsella sp.; assembly: GCA_959599615.1. Classification (GTDB taxonomy): domain Bacteria; phylum Actinomycetota; class Coriobacteriia; order Coriobacteriales; family Coriobacteriaceae; genus Collinsella. The sequence goes on from CAUGKA010000012.1 coordinate 17,800, forward strand.
TAAGATCGCTGCGCTAGGGGTCGTCGTATTGCTAGTTTGGTAAAATACCGCCATGTTTGGGAGCGGATGGGCTCCGGTGGGCCCCGCGGTCCTCAAAACCGTTGCGAGGCGTGCAAAACGTCTTGGATGTGTTCGATTCACATACGTTCCCGCCAACGCATCTTGCCAAAACCACCGCAAAGCTGCCTGTCCCCTTTGTGGTGGTTTTGAAACGTGCGGGAAACAGCTTCGAAACACGCGATTTGCACGTCAGGCGCTCAAAAACGCTTCTACCTGCATCGTAATCAAAATGAAACATCCGCTCGTTGCCTTATTCGTAACTTTGTAGCAACAGTGCGATATTATCCATACACGATAAAGCTCGCGGCGCATAGGGTGCCGCGACCGACATTTTTCGTTTCCCATCATTGGAGGAAGCATGAGCTACACGCAGAAAGTTCTCGACGAGCTCAAGGCCCGCTATCCCGAGCAGCCTGAGTTCATCCAGGCCGCGACCGAGATCCTCGGCACCATCCAGCCGGCGCTCGACGCCCACCCCGAGTACGAGGAGGCCGCCCTGCTTGAGCGCCTCGTCGAGCCCGAGCGCATCGTTATGTTCCGTGTCCCCTGGGTCGACGATCAGGGCAAGGTCCAGGTCAACCGCGGCTACCGCGTCGAGTTCAACTCTGCCATTGGACCCTACAAGGGCGGCCTGCGCTTTAACCCGACGGTCACCCTGGGTATGCTCAAGTTCCTGGGCCTGGAGCAGATCCTCAAGAACAGCCTGACCACCCTTCCCATGGGTGGCGGCAAGGGCGGCTCCGACTTTGACCCCAAGGGCAAGTCCAACAACGAGATCATGCACTTCTGCCAGTCCTTTATGACCGAGCTCTATCGCCACATCGGCCCCAACACCGACGTTCCCGCCGGCGACCTGGGCGTTGGCGGCCGTGAGGTTGCCTATATGTTCGGTCAGTACAAGCGCTTGACCAACGAGTGGACCGGCGTCCTCACCGGCAAGGGCCTCTCCTTTGGCGGCTCGCTCGCCCGTACCGAGGCCACCGGCTACGGCCTGGTCTACTTTGTGGACGAGTACCTCAAGAGCCGCGGCGACTCCTTCGAGGGCAAGAACGTCGTCGTTCACGGTTCCGGCAACGTCGCCATCTACGCGGTCCAGAAGGTCGCCCAGCTCGGTGGCAAGGTGCTCGCCTGCTCCGACACCCACGGCTGGGTCGAGGATCCCGACGGCATCGACTACACTGTGCTCGAGCACGTCTACAACAAGAAGCGCTCCGGCCACGACAAGGGCGTTACGCTTGCTATGTACGTTGACGAGAAGCCCAAGGCTGTGTGGCACGAGGGTGACGGCCGCAGCGTGTGGCAGCTGCCCTGCGACATCGCGCTGCCCTGCGCTCGCGAGAACACGCTGCTGTTCGAGGATGCCCAGGCGCTCGTCGCCAACGGCTGCAAGGTGGTCGGCGAGGGCGCGAACATGCCCACGACTATCGAGGCCACGACTTACTTCCAGGAGAGCGGCGTCGCCTTTATGCCCGGCAAGGCTGCCAACGCCGGCGGCGTGCTCGTGTCCGGCCTGGAGATGAGCCAGAACGCTGAGCACCTGTCCTGGACCTTCGAGGAGGTCGACGGCAAGCTCGAGCAGCTCATGCGCGGCATGTTCCACAACGTGGACGACACCGCCAAGGAGTATGGCAAGGAGGGCAACTTTGTCATGGGCGCCAACATCGCCGGCTTCCTGAAGGTCGCCGACGCCATGCTCGCCCAGGGCGTCTGCTAAATCTTCGCTCGACATAGCATGTGATGAGGCTCCCAGCTATTTCGGCTGGGGGCCTTTTTCTGTGGCGGCGAGGGTCGTGCGTCCTCGTTTGGTACACTTAGAGGTACTGGACAAGTGAAGAGATGGGGGAGAACGTGCTCAAGTTCGGTACCTACGTCCGTGTTGGAAACGCGGCCGAAGCCTATGAGCTCTTGCAGAAGAACCGCAACAACAAGATTGTGGGCGGCGGTATCTGGATGCGCCTGGGTTCGCGTCGTGTGGCGACGGCGATTGACCTTTCGGCCTGTGGACTCGATCAGATCGAGGAGACCGAGACCGAGTTTCGCATCGGTGCCATGTGCACCCTGCGCCAACTCGAGCGTCATGCCGGGCTCAACGCGCTTGTCAACCATGTCTTTGAGTTCGCCGTCCACGACATCGTGGGCGTGCAGCTGCGCAACACCGCCACGGTGGGCGGCAGCATCTACGGTCGCTTTGGCTTCTCGGACGTGCTCTCGGCCTTTTTGGCGCTCGATTCGTACGTTGAGCTGACGGGCGCCGGCCGCGTGCCGCTCGCCGAGTTCGTGCGGATGGGCTACGTGCGCGACGTGATCGAGCACATCGTGGTCGTTAAGCACGACTACCGTGCGAGCTACGAGGCCGTGCGCAAGGCCGCGACCGACTTCCCCTCGCTCAATGTTACCGCCGCCTGGTGGAACAACACTTGGCACGTCACCGTGGGCGCCCGCCCGCTGCGCGCGACCCTGCTGCAGGGCGTGGCGTGCGGCCTTACCAACGAGCAGCCTTCCGAGGACGAGCTTCGCGCCCTTGCTGCATCCGTGCGTGCCCTGAGCTACGGCACCAACCTGTGGGGTTCGGCCGACTACCGCCGCCGCATCTCGGCCCCGCTCGCCGTCCAGGCCGTGTGCCGCGCCGCCGGCATCGAGCTTTCGGCTGCGCTTGCCCGCGAGCTCGAGACCGTGCAGATCCCTAAGTTTGCCACGGACGAGTATTCCTGCCGCCGCGTGCCCGGCGTCGATTCTAGCGAGGTGCGCTAATGGCTGCCAAACTCATCGATCTTTCCTTTACGCTCAACGGCCGCAAGGTCAAGGTTCAGATTGCCCCCGACACCATGCTCTTTGCGCTGCTGCGCGAGCAGGGTTGCGCGTCGGTGCGCTGCGCCTGCGAAACCACCAACTGCGGTTTGTGCACGGTGTGGCTCGACGGCGACCCGGTGCTGAGCTGCTCGGTTCCCGCGGCACGCGTCGAGGGCCACACCATCACCACGCTCGAGGGTCTCAAGGCCGAGTCCGAGGCGCTCGCCCGCGCTATGGCTGCCGAGGGCGCCGAGCAGTGCGGCTTTTGCGCCCCCGGCCTCATCATGAACGTGCTGGCGCTCGCCCGCGCTGCCAAGGAGGACCCGAGCCTCGTCGCCACGCGCGAGGAGCTCTCGCGCCAGCTCGCCGGCAACCTGTGCCGTTGCAGCGGCTACGAGAGCCAGCTGCGCGCCATCGTCCGCTTCCTCAACGAGTCTGGCGTACAGGTGGGCTTTGAGATGCCCGAGCTGCCGGTCAACGACACCAGCTGCGACGGCGTTACCTACAAGCAGATTACCCACAAGCAGCCCAAGAAGGACTCGAAGGCCCTGCTCGAGGGCCGTCCCGTCTACACGGGCGATATGGTGCCCGCCGGCGCGCTCATCGTCAAACTCAAGCGCAGCCCCTATGCCCGCGCCAAGATCCGCTCCATCGATACGTCGCGCGCCCTGAAGGTGCCTGGCGTGGTGGGCGTTTACACCTACGAGGACGTGCCCAAGCGCCGCTTTACCATCGCCGGTCAGAGCTATCCGCAGCCGAGTCCCTACGACCGCCTGATTCTCGAGAACCTCGTCCGTTACCAAAACGAAGAGGTGGCGATTGTCGCCGCCGAGACCGAGGAGGCTGCCGACAAGGCGCTCAAGCTCATCAAGGTCGACTACGAGGTGCTCGAGCCCCTGCTCGACTTTACCCAGGCGCTCGATAACGACATCGTGGTCCACCCCGAGGGCGACGTGACCTTTATGTTCCCGCAGGGCGGCGACGTCCCACGCAACCTGGTGTGCAGCGGTACCAGCGATTACGGCGATCTTGACGAGGCCTTCGCCCAGAGCGACATCGTCTTTGAGCGCACCTACACCAGCCAGGCCACGCAGACCGCGCCCATGGAGACCTTCCGCGCCTTCGCGACGACCGACGCGTTCGGCCGCATCTCCGTGACCACCTCGACGCAGGTGCCCTTCCACGTGCGCCGCATGGTCGCGCAGTCGCTCGACATTCCGCAGTCGCAGGTGCAGGTCATTAAGCCGCGCATCGGCGGCGGCTTTGGCTCCAAGCAGACGGGCTGCTGCGAGATCTTCGTGGCGTTCGTCACCCAGCAGACTGGCCGTCCGAGCTACTGCTGCTACACCCGCGAGGAGACCATCACCGCGGGCAACTCGCGCCACCAGATGCAGATGACCGTTAAGCTGGGCGCCATGAACGACGGCACCATCACGGCCATCGACCTGCATACGCTGTCCAACGCCGGAGCGTATGGCGAGCACGCCACCACGACGATCGGCCTTTCGGGTCACAAGAGCCTGCCCATCTACAACCACGTGAAGGCGAGCCGCTTTAGCTGGGACGCCGTCTACACCAATACCAACCGCGGCGGCGCGTATCGTGGCTACGGTGCCACCCAGGGCCAGTTTGCCGTGGAGAGCGCCGTTAACGAGCTCGCCGACATGCTGCACATGGACCCCGCCGACCTGCGCCTTAAGAACATCGTGCGCGAGGGCGAGATCATGCCGCAGTACTACAACGAGAAGCTCAACGCCTGCGCACTCGACCGCTGCCTGCTGCGCGCGATGGACATGATCGGTTGGCGCGACAAGCCGCTGGCCGTCGACCTGGGCGACCGCGTGCGTGCTCTGGGCTGTGCGCTCACCATGCAGGGCTCAGGCATTTCCAATGTCGACATCGCCGGCATCGATATGCGCCTGGAAGAGGACGGCTTCATTACCATCGGCACCGGCGCCACCGATAACGGCATGGGTGTCGACACGATTCTGGCGCAGATTGCCGCCGAGGAGTTGGGCGTTGAAAGCTCGCTCATTGTGGTGCGCGGCGTGGACACCGACGTGTCGCCGTTCGACGCCGGTTCGTACGCGAGCTCCGGTACCTACGTGACGGGCCTTGCCGCCAAGAACGCCGCGACCGAGCTGCGCGAGAAGATTTGCGCCAAGGCCGCTCAGATGTGGGACGTTGACGCCGCCGACGTGGTCTTCGACGGCCAGTACGTGCGCCTGTCCGACGAGCGTGCCGCTCGTGAGCGCGGCCGCTACCTCACGCTGCGCGACTTTGCCAACCTGTGCGTCAAGAACATCGCGGGCGGCGACGCGCTGACCTCGCATGCCTCTGCCTGCCTGCCCGTTTCGCCTCCGCCGTTTATGGCCGGCATTGCCGAGGTCGAGGTCGACAAGGCCACCGGCAAGGTGACTGTGGTGGACTATGCGGCGGCCGTCGACTGCGGCACCGTGATCAACGAGGCGCTCGCGCGCGTTCAGGCCGAGGGCGGCATTGCCCAGGGTATCGGCCACGCGCTCTACGAGATCGTGGAGCACGACGACCGCGGTCGTCTGCGCACCGGCAACTT
>CAUGKA010000013.1 GCA_959599615.1 uncultured Collinsella sp.
TATCAACGGTGCCGGCATGCCCGCTAGCGACATCATGGATGTCCTGCGCGAGGCGCACACTGCCGCCATGCTTCAACATCCCAACATCGTGCAGGTCATCGACTTTACGCACGACACAGCCTATGCCTACCTGGTTATGGAATATGTCGATGGCATGTCGCTGGCCGAGTTTTTGCACCGCGCGGACGGCCACTCACTTACCTTTGACGAGGCCGCGGCCATTGCCGATGCCCTGGGCCAGGCGCTCACCTTCGCCCACAGTAATGGCGTACTCCACCTGGACATTAAGCCCGCCAACGTGCTCATCGACCACTCGGGCAATGTAAAGCTCACCGACTTTGGCATGGCGCGGCTGTCGTCCGCCGGTGGCTTTGGCGGCTCACGCGGCGGCACCATCGGCTACATGCCGCCCGAGCAGCTCGATATCGAGACCGGCACGGTCGACGAGCGCGCCGATGTCTTTGCCCTCGCCTGTGTGATCTACGAGGGCCTGTGCGGCAGCGCTCCTTTTATGGCGGCCACGCCCGCCGACTCGCTCGGCCGCATCATCGGCGGCGCCACCTATCCCAGCGAGCTGATACCACACTTTCCCCCGGGAGCCGAGGCCGCGCTCATGAGCGCGCTCTCCCCCATGCCGCAGGACCGCCCCAACAGCATCGAGGCATTTTGCGACCAGCTCCTTGCCGGTCTGGGCAGCGTGCGCGAAGGCCGTCGCAGCCTGGAGCAAATGGTTGGCGAACTTTCGGATGACGAGCAGGAGCTCGACGATATCGAGCCGTCGCACTACGAGGACGACACCATCGAAGTCGACCCCGCACTCGGCTGGGCAGGCACGCGCTGGAGCCATGCGCGCGACTACGCCATGCACGCTATCTCGGCGCTAACGTGCGGCGCCTTTAGCTTTTTGCTGATGCAGACGGCCGGCGTCGCGGCGCTTCCCGGCCTGGTCATTGCGGCTATCGCGATCGGAGCGGCGGCCGGCCTGGCCCCCCAGATTGGCTCGGCCATCTCGGCTGTGGGCTTTTTGGTGCTCATGGCAAACGCCACCATGCAGGCACAGGGCGTCCTGTCGATGTTGCCCGTCGCGGTGATCTTTGCCGCCGCCATGTCCGGTTGGTGGATCGCCTGGGGTCGCACCGAGGCTGCCGCGAGCGCCGCACTCACCTGTGCACTCGCGCTTGGCTGTCTGACCGGCAATACCTTCCTGGCAGCTGGGGTCACCGCCGGCGTCGCGTCATTTTGGCTCGGCCCGGCAAGCGCCGCCGCGGCAACGGGCATGGGCGCACTTTTTGCCCGTCTGGCCACGGTCGCGCTTTCAGCCGGAGGCGTGCTGGGGCTCGGTAACGTTGCCGCAGCGCTGGGAGACCCACTCCTTTGGGCTGCCTTTGTGCTGGTAGCGGCAACTGCCGCGGCGTCATCTGCGCTGCTCAACGCCCATGCCAAGCGTGCCGATCAGGGCTCAAACCTTGCCGTAATCGCCGCCATCGCTGTCGCCGGCATCGGCTGCGCAGCGGCGTCCTGTCTTGCACACCATATGGAAATTGCCAGCCTTGCAGCCGCGGTCGTCGCCAAGGCGGCGGTTGCGGGAACCCTATCCTCTATAATCGTTGGGATATGCCTATATTTGCTCGGATACCAAAGAACCTATACGGAGAGTGATCTTTCGTGAACTTCCTGAACATCTTCGAGGACCACGTGGCCGGCATCTTCGGTGCCACCCGTGCCCCGTTCTCCTTTAAGAAGCTTGCCAAGCAGGCCGCTCGCGACATGGAGGATCAGACTCTGGTGATCAACGGCGTCAACACGGCGCCGGCACTCTATACCATCCTGATCGCCGCCGACGACGATCCCATGCTCGCCCCGTTCTACCCCGAGCTTTCGCGCGAGGTCCGCGAGTTTGTGAAAGCGCAGGCCGAAAAGCGCCGCTATGTCTTTGTCGGCGAGCCCCTCGTGCGCTTTATGATCGATCCGCAGCTGCGCGCCGGCAAGTTCTCGGTCTTTGCCGAGAACGTCGATGCCCCCACGCTCGGCCGCCTGTACGAAGAAGAGCGCGCCTATCAAAACGGCCTGGGCCAGAACAACTCCGCGGCAAGCCGTGCCGCCAGCGCCCCGCGCGCCGGCCAGCAGCAGTTTGCTGCCCCGCAGCAGCAGCGCCCCGCCGCCATGCCCCAGCAGCAGCCGACGCCTCGCGCCGCCGCTCCCGACCCGCTTGCCGTGGCAGACCCCTTCGCACCTAGCGTCCCCGACCCCGCCGCCGCACCCATCCCGGTGCCGCAGACCGTCTCGCGCGACGCGCTTGCCGGCATGGGCGGAGCCGCCGCGACCGGTGCCGCCGTGGGCCTAGGCGCCGCAGCCGGCATCGCCTCCAACATGGCGAGCACTCGCGCCCCGCAGCGCCCGCTCGCCCAGCTCGTCGACGTCGTGAGCGGCGAGAGCCATAGCATCACCTCCGCACAGGTGACCATCGGTCGCGAGCGCTCAGTTTCCGACATTGCCCTGCGCGACCCCAACGTGTCGCGCCGCCACGCCCAGCTCACCTTTACGGGCTCGGATTGGTCGATCGAGGACCTCAATTCCACCAACGGCACACTCGTCAACAACCGCCGCATTACGCGCTGCCCGCTGCGCAACGGCGATCTGCTGACGTTTGGCCTGAGTACCTTTGAATTTAGGGGATAGTCGCTTATGAACATCGATATCGTCCTTTTTGCAGGCCGCATCGTCTTGGTCGCCCTGCTCTATATCTTCCTGTTCGCCGTCATGAAGACCGGCGTGGGACTTGTGCGCGGGCAGCGCCGCGACTCGGCTATCTGGACGATCGATGTGGACAAGGGCCCGCGCGGTATCCGCGGCATCCACGTAGACATGCTCGGCCCCGTCATCGTCGGTCGCTCGCCGTCTTCGGACATCTGCATCAACGAACCATTCGTCTCGGCCTCGCATGCGCGCTTTTCGCTGCAGGGCCCGGCGCTCATCATCGAGGACCTCAACTCGCTTAACGGCACACTCGTCAACGGCCGCCAGCTTGTGGAGCCCGCAACGCTGCGCGAGGGCGACGAAGTCCAGATTGGCGATGTGGTCATGAAGGTGAACCGTCGATGATCGACGAGGAGAACAAGTCCGCAACTATGACCGAGGCACCGGCCGCCGCCACAGCTGCGCCGGCCCACGCCGCTCCGGCGGGCTCCGCACCCGTGGAGCCCGAGGACACCGTGTTCTCCCTGCCTCTTTCGCATGTAACGCATGATATTTCGGATCTCGCCGATAACGAGGACGAAGAGGATGCCGTAGCGGCGCCCATCGGCGCACATGCTGCGGAACAGCCCACAGCGCCCGAAGCAACCTCGGCGCCAGCTCACTTTGCAGAGCCCGTCGCCGCGGCAATCAACGAGAGCGCTGCGGTGTTTGCGGCACCCGAGCCCGCCGCGCCGGCGTTTCCCATAGCCCCGGCATCCGAGGTTGCGCCCGTGTCTACGCCGGCGCCCGAGCCTATAGACGTCAGCCCGCAAGACGACGAGTCGACCGCCCGCGTGTCCGAGGAGCCCGACTCCCCGGACACCGGCGATTCCGAATCAAACGCCGAGACCGACACCGTCTCTCCCGGTGACACAGCCGAGATCGACGTAGCCGCCGTTGAAGCCAAGCTCAAAGACCCCGGCTCGACCATGAGCTTTGAGCCCCTGACCGAGGAGCGCATCGAGACCGACTCGACCTATGATGCCGGCACCACCACGCAACTCATGTGGGGTGCCCGCTCCGACGTTGGCTGTGTGCGCCCGCACAATGAGGATTCCTACCTGGTGCAGTCGCCGCTCTTTTGCGTATGCGACGGCATGGGCGGTCACGCCGCCGGCGAGGTAGCCTCTTCCATCGCCGTCGAGACTATTGCCAAGACGGCCCCGCAGTCCGCCGACGCAGCACGCCTGGCGGCAGCCGTCGAGGCAGCTAACGCCGCCGTAATCGAGGCGGCCCTGAACGGCCTAGGCAAGCCCGGCATGGGCTGCACAGCCACTTGCGCCTATATCGAAAACGACACGCTCGCCATCGCCCACGTGGGCGACTCTCGCGCCTACCTGCTCCACGAGGGCACGCTCATCCGCGTGACCCGCGACCACTCCTACGTGGAGGAGCTCGTGGACGCCGGCGAGATCACGGCAGACGAGGCTCGCGTCCACCCCAACCGCTCGGTCATCACCCGTGCGCTGGGCTCGGACCCCGCCATGTATGCCGACCACTTCACTCTGCATATCGAGGAAGGCGACCGCCTGATCCTGTGCTCCGACGGCCTTTCGAGCATGATTCCCGATAGCGATATCGAGAACATCGCCACGCAGTCCTCAACCGCGCAAATCTGCGTCGACAACCTAGTGGACGCGGCGCTTGCCGCCGGCGGCCACGACAACGTGACCGTAGTAGTCGTTGACCTAGTTGACGATGGCGTTATGCGCGAGGCGCAACGCGTGCGTCGCCGCAACGTCACCATCGGCGTCGTCTTAGGTCTCGTCTTGGTGCTGGCGGCTGCCATCTGGGCCTACACGGGTGTCACCGGCTCGTACTACCTGGGTACCTACCAGGGCAATGTCGCCGTCTGGCGCGGCCTGCCCGGCAAGCCGCTCGGACTCAAGCTCCACTGGCTCGAAAGCGAAACCAGTATCAAGCTGTCCGACCTGCCCGAAGACACGCAAAACCGCCTCAAGGCGGGCATTCCGCAAACAAGTGTCGACGATGCGCAGGACACGATATCCAAGTACCGCCACCAGATCGACGAGGAGCAGACCCGCCAGGTGATCGACGCGCAAACGATTCGCGACAACACCGACCAGGGATCGACCTCCGAATCAGATTCCGAGAAAACCGCCGAACAGTCCGCCGAGGCCGAAGCCTCCGATAAGAATTAGAAAGGGAGTGCCGCTTATGAGTCGCCGCAACACCGAACTGCTCTTGCTCATCGCCTCGGCGTTCCCCGTCATCCTGCTGTATGCGATGTACGTCCTCACCGCGGGCGCCGCTATCTCCTTTGAGACGCTCGCCGTACCGATCGGCCTCTTTGCCGCCTTCGCCGCAGCACATATCGCCGTGCGCATCTTGGCGCCTGGCGCCGATCCCGCCATCCTGCCCATCGTATTTATACTTTCGGGCATCGGCATCACGTTCGTGACACGCCTCGCCCCCGCTCTCGCCATCTCACAGCTCATCATCCTGTTTGTCTCGGTGGCGCTCATGGTGGGAACGCTTGCACTGGTCAAAAACCTCGACGTGGTCATGCGCTACAAGTACACCTTTGGCATTATCGGCATCATTCTGCTGATGCTGCCTATCTTTATCGGCACCACGATCTCGGGCTCCAAGCTGTGGATTCGCATCGCGGGCTTTACCATCCAGCCCGGCGAGTTCGCCAAGGTCTTTATCGTGCTGTTCCTGGCCGGCTACTTGGCTGAGAACCGCGAGCTGCTCTCCATCTCCAACCGCAAGATCCTGGGCTTTAAGATCCCTCGCCTGCGACTGCTGCTGCCGCTGTTTGCCGTGTGGGGTGTGTGCCTGCTCGTCGTCGTCTTCGAACGCGACCTGGGTTCGGCCGTGCTGTTCTACACCATCTTCTTGCTGATGCTCTACGTTGCCACGGGACGATTCTCGTATGTCGTTATCGGCCTTGCGCTCTTAGCCGTTGGAGCCGTGGGCGCCTACAAGTTCCTGTCTCACGTTCAGGTACGTTTCCAGGTTTGGGTCGATCCTTTTAAGGACGCCCAGGGCCAGGGCTACCAGATCGTCCAATCGCTCTTCTCGCTTGCCGATGGCGGTCTGGTCGGTGTTGGCATCGGCAACGGCATGGCCAACAACATCCCCGTCGTCGAGTCCGACTTTATCTTCTCGGCTATCGGCGAGGAGATGGGCCTTTTGGGCGGCGGCGCCGTGCTCATCCTGTTTATGCTCTTTGCCGTGCGTGGCCTCACCACGGCCGCCCGCGCTAAATCCGACCTCGCAGCCTTTAGTGCCACGGGCCTTACGGCCGCCATCAGCTTCCAGGCCTTCTTGATCGTTGGCGGCGTAACCCGCCTGATCCCGCTGACCGGCGTCACCCTGCCCTTTATGAGCCAGGGCGGCTCCTCGCTGCTGGCGAGCTTTATCATCGTCGCGCTCCTGCTGCGCGCCGGTGACGAAGCGACCGGACGCGAGGCCGAGCTTACCGGCACCGGCACTATGGCCGCCATCACCGATGATCAGGTCGCATCTGCCGCCGCCCCGACGGGCACGCGCTTTGCCACCTCGTCTTCCTACGGCAGCGGCAGCCATTCCGTCGGCTCGCGCATGCGCCGTCGCCTGCTCGACACGCCTGAATCCGGTGTGCTCGGCCGCGTTGCGCTCGCCAACCGTCTAACCCGTGCGGTGCTCGCCTTTACGGCGCTATTCGCCATCCTTATCGGCAACCTCACCTATGTCCAGGTCATCAAGGCCAAGGACTATCAGGATATGCCGACCAACAACCACACTATCGCCCGCTCCAAGTACATCCAGCGCGGTTCCATCATCACGTCCGACGGCGTGACGCTGGCCGAGTCGCTGCAGCAGGAGGACGGCACCTACGTACGCTCCTACCCCAACGGCAACCTGGCAGCGCACGTGGTTGGCTACGTGAGCCAGCAGTATGGCACCACCGCCATCGAGAGTGTCATGAACGACACGCTCACCGGCTCTAAGGATTACTCCAGCTGGAACAACGCCATCGCTTCGCTCGCGGGCCAGACCCAGCCGGGCAACACCGCCAAGCTCACCATCGACTCGCGTATCCAGACGGCGGCCGAGCAGGCGCTCAAGGGCTTTAAGGGCGCTGTAGTGGTCATCGACCCGCGTACCGGTGCGGTGCTCGCATGCGCCAGCTCGCCCACCTATGACAACACCAACATCGACGCCCTGCTGCAGGCGGGCGGCGGCGAGGACGGCTCCATGTACAATCGCGCCATGGACGCGCTGTACACGCCGGGCTCCACGTTTAAGGTCGTTACGCTTTCCGCGGCACTCGAGACCGGCACCGCCAGCCTTACCAGCACCTACCAGGCGCCCGGCTCCATGGACATCGGCAACGCGCCGGTCACCAACTATGCCAACGAGAGCTACGGCACCATCAGCCTGCAGCAGGCCTTTGCCGTGTCTTCCAACGTCGTCTTTGGCCAGGTGGCAAACGAAGTTGGCGCAAACACGCTCGTGCAGTTTGCCAACGCCTTTGGCTACGGCCAAAAGCTCGGCCAAGACCTGACCTCCGCGGCCTCCATCATGGCCGACCCGTCGCTCATGACCGAGTGGGAGACCGCCTGGGCCGGCGCCGGCCAGCCTGTCGGCATGGACCACACGCCCGGGCCGCAGACCACCGTCATGCAAAACGCCGTGATTGCCGCCGCCATCGCTAACAGTGGCGTGGTCATGGACCCGTACTTTGTAGCCCAGGTACTCGCCCCGGACGGAACTGTGGTCAAGACCACGCAGTCCCGCTCGCTGGGTCAGGCCGTCAGCTCCGCCACGGCCGACCAGGTCAAGCAGGCCATGCTTGCCGTCGTCCAGTCCGGCACCGGCACCGATGCCCAAATCCCCGGCGTCAAGGTCGCCGGCAAGACTGGCTCGGCCGAGACCGGCGGCACCAACGTCAACTCGATGTTCGTTGGCTTTGCACCTTACGATTCACCCACGGTCGCTATCTCGGTGGCCTTAGAGGATTACGACAAGCATGACGTCAAGGCCGCCAAGATCGCCGGCATCGTCCTGACCGCGGCGCTTGCCGCACAGGGAGCGTGATGCCCATGATCGAATCGGACACCCGAGGCGCGCCGCGACCGAAGAGTTAGCGGCAACGCGCCACACGGCCCCAGCGGCCACATCGTAGGTACTACACACATCGTTGAGCGAATAGTTATGTTAGGAGCAGGAATGGAACAGAGGGTCCTCGGGGGAAGATACCTCCTCAAGGATAAGGTGGGAACAGGCGGCATGGCGACCGTCTACCGTGCACAGGACCAGGTCCTCGACCGCACGGTAGCCGTCAAGATCATGCTGCCACAGTATGCTGGCGACGCAACCTTCGCCGCACGCTTTAAGCAGGAGGCCCAGGCAGCAGCCGGTCTCTCCTCCCCCTATATCGTGGGCGTCTACGATTGGGGCAAGGACGGTGACACCTATTACATCGTCATGGAGTACCTGCGCGGCACTGACCTTAAGAGCGGCATCAAGAGCCACGGCGCCCTCGACCCCAAGAAGGTCGCCCAGATCGGCTCGCAGATCAGCTCTGCGCTTTCGGTCGCCCACAAGCACGAGATCATCCACCGCGACATTAAGCCGCAGAACATCATGGTGCTGCCCGACGGCAACATCAAGGTAATGGACTTTGGCATCGCACGCGCCAAGAACAGCCACCTCACGCAAGACAACAACGTGCTGGGAACCGCCCACTACGTCAGCCCCGAGCAGACCCGCGGTCAGGACCTCGGCCCCACCTCGGATATCTACTCGCTGGGCGTCGTGATGTACGAGTGCGCCACCGGCCGCGTGCCCTTTGACGGTGATGACGCCATCTCGGTCGCACTCAAGCAGGTCAACGAGCTGCCTATTCCGCCGAGCCAGATCAACTCCGGTGTCGACGCCGACCTTGAGCGCATCATCCTCAAGTGCATGGAGAAGGACCCGGCAAACCGCTTCCAGACCGCTGACGAGCTGCGTCAGGTGCTCAACAGCTACCTGTCCGGTCGTGCCGTCAACATCTCGGAGCCCACGCGCATCATCGGTGCCCCCGGCGAGCTTGGCGCCACCAAGACTCGCGAGCTTTCCGATCAGACGCGCGCCATGGTGCGTCCCGTCTCGGGCGTGAGCGGCCAGAATACCGCCCGTAGCTCGGTTTCGGGTTCCACCGGCTCCTACGAGGTCGAAAAGCCCAAATCCAACAAAAACAAGATCATCGCCGCCGTGGTGGCAGCCGTTGCCGTCATCGGCATCGTGGTGGCCTTTGCCACAGGACTCTTTGGCGGCGAGCAGGTCACCGTTCCCGATGTACTGGGCAAGGACCAGCAGACTGCCGTCGAACTGATCAAGGAAGCCGGCCTCGAGGTCGGCACCATCGACCAAAGCTACAACGACGATGTCGACGAGGGCAAGGTCGCCGAGCAGACGCCCAACGGCAACACCAAGAAGGCCAAGGGCACTAAGGTGAACCTGGTAATCTCCAAGGGCCCCAAGCCCTCCGAGAAGGTTGAGGTTCCCCGGCTTGTCGGCCTGACCAAGGACCAGGCAGAAGCCGCGCTGGCAAGCGTTGGCCTGAAGGGCAACGCCTCCGAGGAGGCCAACGAGGCCGATGAGGGCCAGGTCTTTGAGCAGGGCACCGAAGCCGGTAAGGAAGTCGCGAAGGGCACGACCATCTCGTACAAGGTCTCGAGCGGCCCGGATACCACGTCCGTCCCCGACCTGACCGACATGACCGAGGCCCAGGCGCGCAACGCCCTCGATATGGCAGGCTTTGGCGTCGACGTGAGCTACCAGGAGAACGACTCAGTTACCGAGGGAACCGTGATCAGCTGGAACCCCAGCGGCAAGCAGAAGCCCGGCGCCACGATTACCGTCGTCATTGCCAAGAAGTCCGGCAAGGCCAGCGTTCCGGGTAACCTGTACGGCAAGAGCATCTCCGCCGCCGTCACCGCGCTCAACAACGCCGGGTTCTACAACATCGCGTTCTGCGACCAGAACGGCAACCCCGTGAGCGGCAACGAAAACGCCACCGTTACGGGCGTCTCCCCCACCGGCAAGCAGTCCACCGACAACACGATTACGCTGACGGTTTCGATTTCTGGCTCGGGTTCGGGCTCTGGCTCGGGCACGAGCACGGGCGACGATTCTGGTACGACCAACTAGTCGCCGCCCCACCGCCCATTACGGCTCCCGCCGCAAACATATTCGCTCACAGGCGCCCGCTTGCTCCCCCAGCAAGCGGGCGCTTCGTTTTTGACATGGCATGAACCAGAAGAGCCCGGCACCGTGGCGGTGTACCGGGCTCGACAAATCTCTGGTGCCCCCGGGCGGATTCGAAAACTCCCCCCGCGGGGAAATTGGTGACGCGGGTGTCGACGGCTCGAACCCTGCCCTTAGACCAGAAGAGCCCGGCACCGTAGCGGTACCGGGCTCGACAAATCTCTGGTGCCCCCGGGCGGATTCGAAAACTCCCCCCGCGGGGAAATTGGTGACGCGGGTGTCGACGGCTCGAACCCTGCCCTTAGACCAGAAGAGCCCGGCACCGTAGCGGTACCGGGCTCGACAAATCTCTGGTGCCCCCGGGCGGATTCGAACCGTCGACACCCGCTTTAGGAGAGCGGTGCTCTATCCCCTGAGCTACGGAGGCATGTTGTATTAGTGTAGCAGATTTACGCCGCTGTAATGCAGCGTATACCCACTCTTCGAAGTTGCGGTGGAACAGCCCTCCGGAAAGTGCGTCCCACTATCCAGGCAAATTCTGGGTCAGACTTTCCCCATGAGACCTCGCTGGGAAACAGTGACCCAGAATTTCGGCTCGAAACGGGACACGGTTTCCCAAACGACCCCGTTCCGGAAACTACACCCCGGAATCGACGCTCGAACTGGGATGCACTTTCCCGATCGAGCCACATGGGAGACTGCGCCCCACTTTGAGGGGGCGCTCTATAATGACTAGTTGCCTTTGTGGAAGAGGTTTTTGATAACGGAGGGGATGCTCTTGGCGCCCTTAGCCGTCACATCGATAAAGTCAGGCGAACGCACGAGCTTATCCTCGTCAACGTACTTGCGGACCGCACGAAGCGTCTCTTTGTCATCGCGCGTCGAAAACGTAAAGTGACCATTGTCCTTGGTGAAGATGGCAAAACGCGTAATCTTCTTGGTGCCGCGCAAAACCTCAGCGGCAATATAGTCGACCTCATCCCACGGGATCTGAATAAAATCCTCGGGATTGCGCTCGTTATAGTACTCAAACGCCTTATTGCCCACCATTACGTTACCGTGACTGGTAAGCCCCATCAGGCAGGTTGCCGGCGTTGCCAGATCGACCGTGCTGTTCTGAGATTGCGCCATGCGCGCCTCGCCCTCCAAATAAAACAATCGGACCGCATCCAGTGTACCCACCGGGTGCGGTCCGTTTCAATGGCTCAAAAGCCCTTGCCTAGCAATTCTCGGTCTTAAGCCGAAACGTGCTTACATGAAGCCGCAGACGCGACCGATGATGCCGATGGCGAAGAGAGCCAGGATGATGACGATCGGGCTGACCTTCTTCTTGAGGAGCTTGCAGACCAGCAGGGTCAGGCACACGGCGGCAAGGCCGGGGATGAGCTGATCGAGGTTAGCCTGAAGCGTGGTGACCTTCACCTGATCAAGGGCGTTAGCACCGATGGAGTTATACATCGTCAGTGCTTCCTTGACACCCTCAGAACCGGAGGGCAGATTAGCCCAGTCGATAAAGGCGCCAGCAGACTGCGTGACCTTGGAGACGACCGGGGTGAAGGAGATGGACACCCAGCGCTCGACCAGGGCGCCGATGATGAACATACCCAGGATGGAAGCGCCCTCGGTGACCTTGCCCATCAGACCGCCGGAGAGGTCCTTGGCGATGGAGGAGCCGACCTTGTAGCCAAACTCCTGCGTGTACCACAGGAAGGCGTAACGGATGATGTTCCACGCGAAGAAGAACAGCAGCGGACCGGCGATGCTGCCGGACAGGGCCAGGGAAGCGCCCAGAGCACCCAGAATCGGGCGAAGGGTGAACCAGAAGGCGGGGTCGCCGACGCCGGCGAGCGGGCCCATCATACCGACCTTGACGCCCTGAATGGCGACGTCGTCAATCGGAGCACCGTTGGCGCGCTCCTCCTCGAGAGCGAGGGTAACGCCAATGACGGGGGCGGAAACATAGGGGTGGGTGTTATAGAACTCCAGGTGGCGCTTAAGAGCGGCAATCTGGTCATCCTTGCTGGTGTAGAGCTTCTTGATCGCAGGGATCATTGCGAAGCACCAGCCGCCGTTCTGCATACGCTCGTAGTTCCACGAGCCCTGAAGGAACTGATGACGGAAGCAAACCTTCTTACGGTCAGCCTTGGTGAGCTGAATCTTGTTCTCTGCCATATGTATCACTCCCCTCCTACTCGTAATCGTTCAGAATGTCGCCGAGCGGGTCACCGGAGCCACCGCCCATGCCGCCACCCTGCTTGGCCAGATCCTTAAGGCCAAGGTAGATGAGGGCAAGGGAGATGCCGATGAGGCCAAGGGCGATCAGCGTGAGCTGAGGGATGGCAGCAAGGACAAAGCCGAGGATGAAGAACGGCCAGGTCTCCTTGGTGGCCATCATGTTGATGACCATGGCGTAACCGACGGAAGCGACCATGCCGCCGCCGACAGCCATGCCGCCGGACAGCCAATCGGGCATAGCGTTAAGCGCGTTGGTAACGGCCTCGGCCGGGATGATGCACAGAAGTACTGCCGGGATGGCGATACGAACACCCTGCATGAGGATGCCGGCGTACTGCCAACGCTCGATGCCGGCGAAGTCGCCCTTCTCGGCGCAGGCGTCCATGGCGTGAACCATAGCGGTAGCCAGGGTACGGCAGATCATGGTCAGGAACAGACCAGCGACCGACAGCGGGACGGCGACGGCGATGGCGGCGGTAACGGCCTTGGCCGAATCGGTGGCGCCACCGTTGAGGGCGAGCACCATGATGATCGAAGAAGCGACCGAGGCCAGAGCGGCGTCAGGCGCGACGGCGGCGCCGACGTTAGCCCAGCCAAGGGCCATCATCTGGAGCGAACCGCCCAGGAGGATGCCCTCCTGAAGGTGACCGGTTACGAGACCGATAAGCGTGCATGCCACGAGCGGCTGATGGAACTGGAACTCATCCAGAATGCCTTCCATACCGGCAAGCAACGCGACAATCGCAACAAGCAGAATAGTGATTGCAGACATGTATCGGACCCTCCTTTACTATGCTTGAGCGGCCAGTTCGGCCTTAGCTTTCTTCAACATGGCGTCGAGATCCTCGGAGGAATCCGAAGGAACCTTGCGGACCTCGAACTTGACGCCCTTGGCCTTGAGAGCCTCGATGGTCTTGACATCGTCATCGCCCATAGCGACAGCGTTAGTGACGACGACCTTGCCCTTGGAGTGGGCCATGGAACCGATGTTGGCTTCCTTGATGTCGACGCCGGCCTCGATGGCCCTGAGCAGATCCTGCGGGTTCTCGAACAGCAGCATCGCCTTGGTGTCGCCAAAGCGCGTGTCCTTGACGACCTCGGCCATCTTCTTGATAGGCACGACGTTGGCGTGGACTCCCGGAGGGGCAGCCTGCTCGATCATGGTCTTGCGGAGCTCGTCGTGAGCAACGCCGTCGGAGACCACGATGATGCGGTTGGGGTTGATCTGCTTGGTCCACGTGGTGGCCACCTGACCATGCAGCAGGCGCGTGTCGATACGGACGTGGGCGATCTTGATGTGCCCGTCGCCGATCACCGTTCCCGGAGGAATGGCACCCGCAGGAGCAGCGGCGGCCGCAGCCGGCTTCTTCTCCTCGGGCTCCAGAGACTCGGGCTTGACGCGCACGCCAGCCTTAGCCTCAGTCACGAGATGTTTTGCGATCGCATGTGCAGTGTTCTTTGCGTCAAAGCGCTGCGAATATGCCTCGATGAGCATAGGCAGGTTGACACCGGTGACGATAGCCCAGGAATCGTGGCCCTCGATGAGCCCGCTGATCTGGTTGAACGGCGTGCCGCCCCACAGATCAACGAGGAAGAGCACCTGCTCCTGGTCCTCGAAGGAAGCGATTGCTTCCTCGACCTTGGCACGGAAGTCGTCGGGGCCCATGCTCGGCTCGAGCGAGACCACGGCAACAGACGGCTGATCGCCAAAGACCATCGAGCCCGTCTGCTTGATTCCAGCCGCCAAGTCACCATGGCTAGCAAGAACAATACTTACCATCACATAACCTCCTTTTTGTCTACGTATTTCCTACACGACAATAAAGGAGTATACCTGTTCGTCTTGTGGATTTATAGCTAAATTCGCAAAAGGTTGCATTATTTGTTTAAACGTCTAAGTTTGTTACAAATTGATTACGTTGCTGATTTACAGCTCATTGCCTACTAAAACGTGATTTGCCAATTACTTTCACAGATATATACAGACACTCTGTTCATTAATGCCGCTTTTAGGTTAATCCCAATGCGCCTGCGTGCCGCTATTTTGTTTAAACAGACATAACTTGACTAATTGTATGAATTATGCTCTAGCGCAAGTAGTCATTGGGGACGTTCTTAAACGACTAGTCAAACAAGAACGTCCCCAACGACTAGGGGCTAGACGATGTGGAGAGGGTTAGCGGCGTCGACGGCGTCGGGGGCGTCAGAAGGGCCGTCGGGGGCAGCGTCTGCCGGATCCTCGTCGGGGGTCTCGATCTGCTTGATCATGACCTCCTGGCCCTGCAACAGGTATGTCTCGCCGCTGCCGCAATGGGGGCAGGTCTTGCCGTGCTCGACCGTCGCGTAGTCGCAGCCGCACGCCTCGCAATGCGTCACGGCCTCGACGGGCTCCACGATAAGCTCCGCACCCTGCGTGATAGGCTTTTTATCCGCCGCCCAGCGCCAAGCGTCGAGCAACAAGTCGGGAACGACGCCCGAGACCTCGCCCAGCAGCAACGTCACGCTCGAAACGCGGCGCACGCCATTGGCGCGCGCCACATTCTCAACATCGCGAATGATGTGGTAAACGATTCCCAATTCATGCAAGATAAAACCTTTCAACAACGGTTGATGCGATGCAAACTCAAAGCAAGGGGACGGCGAAATCTAGTCTGCGCCGTCCCCCTTACCCGCCATGGTTACCTATTTACGACCGAACTTGATTTTGATTGCACGCTTTAAAGCATACTTGCCAAGGCTCGGGAGCTTTTGCTCGTATTTGACCATCGTGGAGCACTCGGGGCGATCGCGATCCAGATGGATGGCATCGAACGCGCACTTGGTGGTGCACAGGCCGCAGCCGATGCACTTGTTGGGGTCGACGATTGAGGCACCGCAGCCAAGGCAACGGGCGGTCTCGGCGCGCACCTGCTCTTCGGTAAAGGTCTCGACGTACTCGCTGAAGGGCGCAGCCTTCTCGCGCTCGCGGTCGACACGTGCCACCTCGCGGCTCGCGTTGTCATAGCTCTCAATCACAACATCGTCACGGTCGAGCGCGGTGTAGCGGCGCTGGTTGCGGCCGATGGTGAGCGTGGAGCCCGGCTGCACAAAGCGATGGATGGACACAGCGGCCTCGTGACCGGCGGCGATGGCGTCGATGGCAAAGCTGGGGCCGGTGTAGACGTCGCCGCCCACAAAGATGTCGGGCTCAGCGGTCTGGTACGTCTGCGGATCGGCAAGGGCACCCTGGCCGCGGCCAAGCTCCACCTTGGAGCCAGCCAGCAGGTCGCCCCACACAATGGACTGGCCAATCGACATGACGACGCGGTCGGCATCGACACGACGCAGGTCGTTCTCGTCGTACTCGGGCGCAAAACGGCCCTCGTCATCGTAGACGCGCGTGCAGCGCTTAAAGGTGATGCCGCACACACGGCCGGCCTCGTCCAGATGGACCTCCTTGGGGCCCCAACCGCAACTGATGTGTGCGCCGTCCTCGATGGCCTCGCGACGCTCTTCCTCGCTGGCGGGCATCTGCGCCTCGCTCTCCAGGCAGAACATCTCAACGTGCTCAGAACCCAGACGGCAGGCGTTGCGGGCAACGTCGATGGCCACGTTGCCGCCGCCCACCACGATGGTGCGGCCGGGCAGCGCATCGATCTTGCCGCTGTTGACCTCGCGCAAATAGTCGACGGCCACGGTCACGTCCTCGGCGTCCTCGCCCGGAATGCCGGCAAGGCGGCCGCCCTGGCAGCCAATGGCAACGTAGAAGGCCTTAAAGCCCTGCGCGCGCAGCTCGTCGAGCGTCACGTCGCGGCCGACTTCCACGCCATAGCGAAACTCGGCACCCATCAGGCGAATGACCTCGACCTCCGCCTCGATAACATCCTTCTGCAGCTTAAAGCTGGGAATGCCATAGGTGAGCATGCCACCCGGGCGCTCGTTTTTCTCGAACACGACGGGCTTATAGCCCTTCTCGGCCAGATAAAAAGCGCAGGACA
This sequence comes from uncultured Collinsella sp., assembly GCA_959599615.1. Taxonomy (GTDB): domain Bacteria; phylum Actinomycetota; class Coriobacteriia; order Coriobacteriales; family Coriobacteriaceae; genus Collinsella. The sequence continues at coordinate 16,155 of CAUGKA010000013.1, forward strand.
GACCAGCCGGACCGGCACCGATGATGGCAATCTTCTGGTCGAAGCCGCCAGCACGCGTCGGGGTCACCACGGGCGGGACATAGCGGGTCGCTGCGTCCAGATCGCGCTGGGCGATAAACTTCTTGACTTCGTCGATAGCCACGGCGGCGTCCACACGACCGCGGGTGCAGGCATCCTCGCAGCGGCGATTGCACACACGGCCGCAGATAGCGGGCAGCGGGTTCTCGCGCTTGATGAGCGCCAGGGCCTCGTCATAGCGACCCTGCGCCGCGAGCTTCAGATAGCCCTGAACGGCAACGTGCGCGGGGCAGGCCGTCTTGCAGGGCGCGGTGCCGGACTCATGCGTCTCGATGCGGTTATCGTTGCGGTAGTTGGGCGACCACTTGGTGTGGTCCCACTTGGTGGCATCGGGCAGCTCCTGGCGCGGATACTCGGGTACCTGTCCGCCGGCCTTTTTGCTGCAGAGCTTTTGGCCCAGCTTGGCGGCGCCGGCCGGGCACACCTCAACGCAGCGACCGCAGGCAACGCACTTGTCCTTCTCGACCTTGGCAACATAGGCCGAGCGCGACAGGTTGGGCGTGTTGAACAGCTGAGAGGTGCGCAGGGCGTAGCACACGTTGACGTTGCAGTTGCAGATGGCGAAGATCTTGTTCTCGCCGTCGATATTGGTGATCTGGTGCACAAAGCCGTTGTCCTCGGCCTGGCGCAAAATGTCGTAGACCTCGTCGCGCGTCACGTAATGGCCACGGTCGGTCTCGACCACGTAGTCGGCCATATCGCCCACGGCGATGCACCAATCGGCCGGGTCGTCGGCGCAGCCCTCTCCCATCACGCGACGGCTCGCGCGGCAGCTGCAGGTGCTGGCGGCATACTTGCCATCGTATTTGTCGAGCCAATGCTCGATATGCTCGATCGGCACCGACGTGCTCGCGGCATCGATGGCCTTCTCGACCGGAATGACGTGCATGCCGATACCGGCGCCTCCGGGCGGCACCATCGGCGTGGCCTTGGACAGCGGTCCCTTGGACGCCTGCTCAAAGAACTTGGCATAGACCGGGTGCTCCTCGAGCTGGCTCACGCGCATGTTGAGGAACTCGGCGGAACCCGGCACCAGCATGGGCAGCACCCACTGCTTGGCGCGCTCGGGATTTTCCCAGTTGTACTCGAGCAGACCCGTGTAGCTCATGTCGTCGAGCATCTTCTCGATATCGGCCTCGGGCATGCCGGTGAGCTTGACCATCTCGGGCAGCGTATAGGGACGGCGCATCTTCATCTTGCAGAGTACCTCGGCCTGCTCGTCGGTTGCGGCCTCGGCAAACGACCAGTACTCGTAGCCCAGCAGCTCGTCGCGATGCAGCAGACGGTTGGTGCAGTGCTCGCACAGCTTGACGATGGCCTCGCGCGGATGCTCCGGCAGCGGCGGCACGAACTCCGAACCGATGTCAGGCTCGGTGTAGCTAATTCCCGGTCCGTTGAGAATCATGGTTGTCCCTTCTCTTGCCGCAGCCCGGCGAGGCCGCGGCGCCCCTCTTTTTTGCAGGCCGGACATGCCCCCATGCCGTTCACCCGCCATTAGTTGACATTGTGTCAAAAATAGTATTGACGAACCGTCAACAATATTCAAGACTGTTAGGCGAACGGTCAGGCAAAAGAGGATGGAAGGCGGCAAAACATGAGCGGCAAAACAGCAGATACCTCTGTGGTCGATGCCGTCCCCGCATCCGATAGTGCGGCAAAGCGCCTGACGGGCGACGAACGCCGTCGCGAGATCCTCGATGCCGTGCGCACCGTAAGCTCCGAGCTGGGCGTGTCCCACCTATCGGTATCGGCCGTGACCAAGCGAGCCGGCTGCACGCGTTCATTGTTCTACCACTACTTTGCCGATATGGACGCCGCCGTCACCGCTGTTATGGACGAGGCGATCGACGGCTTTATCTCCGAGCTCGAGCAGTGGAACGCCGGCCGCACCGTCGGCGATATCGAGGGCGCGCTCGACACCGTCGCCCCGCTCTTTAAGCGTCTGGTCGCCAGCGGCCACGAACTGCCGAGTACGCTCACCTCAAGCAGTGGCGCGCTCTACGGCGGCTTTTTGCACAACGTGGTTCAGCGCGTGGCTCAGTACATCTGCGACACCACCGTGGTGGATTTTGTCGCCCATCATGAGCTGCGCATCGACCATGTCTACGAGACGTTCTACACCCTCATCATGGGACTGTTGATGTATATCCGCACGCACCCCGATGTGCCCGACGAGACGGTCAAGGAAATCATCGCCTCGACACTCCACATCGAGGGCTATACCGCCAAGTATCCGGAGCGCAAGCCCCAAAACTGACGACATTTGGCCAAACTGCCCGCGATCGGAAGAGGGGCCGCGGGCGTGTGAAAGGAGAGCAGCATGCTGTTCGATGTTTGGGGTAGCGATACCCTTATCCACTGGGCCGGCTGGGCCATGGTCTTTATTGGCCTGATCGTGCTCAACGAGGTCGGCCGCCGCACCAAGCTGGGCGCGGCCATCATCTTTGGCGTGGCTCCGCTGGCCATGACCATCTACTGCGTCGCCATCGCCATCGGCGTCTCGCAGGGTGCCGAGTGGGCGCTCACCAACCCACCCATGTGTACCAGAACAGCTGGTTCCACTACGCCAAGGTGTACGCGGCGCTGGCCGGTTGCTGGGGCTTCATTGCCATTAAGTACCAGTGGGGCAAGATCGGCAAGGCGCATTGGTTCCGCGCGTGGCCGTTTGTGATCGTCGCCATCAACATCATGATCGCCGTCGTGTCCGACTTTGAGAGCGCCTATCACTTCTTTGTCCTGGGCGAGTCCACCTGGGTCACCTCCGAAGGTGCTACGCAGCTGGCCGGCTGGAACAACGTGTTCAACGGCATCGCCGGTATCATCAACATCTTCTGCATGACCGGTTGGTGGAGCGTCTACGCCTCCGAGGACAAAACCGACATGCTGTGGCCCGACATGACCTGGGTCTACATCATCGCCTACGACATCTGGAACTTCTGCTACACCTACAACTGCCTGCCCACCCACTCCTGGTTCTGCGGCTTTGCGCTGCTGCTGGCGCCCACCGTCGCCGCCTTTATCTGGAACAAGGGCGGCTGGATCCAGAACCGCGCCTTTACGCTGGCTATTTGGTGCATGTTTGCCCAGGTGTTCCCGTACTTCCAGGAGGAGTCCATCTTTGTGACCCACTCCACGCTCGACCCCGGCGCCGCTACCGCGGTCTCGATCGCCGCACTGGTCGCCAACGTCGCCGCGATCATCTACATCGCCTACCGCGCCAAGAAGCTCGGCCGCAATCCCTACAAGCAGGATGTCTTTGAGGGCACCAGCGATTGGGAGAAGGCCACCGCTCGCCGTGCCAAGGTTGATTACGCGCACGCCGAGTAACATGTTGGCCGCTGTTGGCACTTGGGCATAGGCCCGCTCACCAGGCCTTTCAATCCAATGTCTCGCAGAGCCCCCGAAAAGCGTTTCGCTCGCTTTCCGGGGGCTTTTTGTCGTTGCGCCTCTATTCATCTATTCAAAAACACGCGCATATATAAAATCGGATTTCAAATCATGCGGCGGCTCTATGGAGCCCCGTTTTTGGGTACATTGTTGTCCCGATATTGAGCTTGGGGGATATATGAAAGATGAGACGATGGGCCAAGAGGATGCGGTCCAAGATGCAGAAGCGTGTGCCGAGGCCCTGGAGAGTCTAGACCAGATCGCGCTGGCCGAGATTACGTTTGACGATTCGAGCGTTGATGTGCAGGATGAGCCGGAAATCGAGGCGCAGCTCGATGATCAGGATGCAAAAGACGATGGCGCCGCGCCCACCGAAGACGAGGCAGGTCACGAAGACACCGAAAGCGAGGCCGGCAATCAGCCCGAATCCGACACGGGCGAGGAAACCGTCTTGCTCGACAGCTTGCCGGCCGAGGATTCGCTGACCCGCGAGCTTCCTGGCCTGGGTTCCGCACCAGCCGTGGACGAGACCATCGCCATGGGCGATATTCCCCTACCGTCCGTTCCCTCGGCACGCGAGGCCGAGGTTCGTCATCGCAAGATGTCGCCCAAGCGCCGCAATCTGATGGTCGCCGGCGTTGTGGCCGCCGCGCTCGTCGCCGGCGGTGCAGGCTATGCTGCCTGGAACGGATATCAGCAAGAGCAGGCTGCCGCTGTCGCCGCCAATGCCCACACGATGATGTCGGTGCAGATTGGCGTGCATGCCGCGGGCCTCGACTGTTCCACCAGCTCTAAGATTCCCGTACAGGTGAGCGGTCAGGACGCTGATGGCTCATCCGTGAGCGAAACGCTCTATGTTGACGAGCACGGCCGCGGCATCAAACTGCTGCCCGGCGATTACACGCTCTCCATCGCTGCCTCTCCCATCGCGGCCGACGGCACCATCTATACCGTCCCGACCACCAAGGCGCAGGTCACGATCAAGAGCGACGGACAGGACCTAAGCAGCCAGGCCGCCTTTAAGCTCAAGGTGCCTTCGGCCGACACGGTGACTGACGACCAGATCGATGCCGCCGCCAAATATGCCGAGGAGGGAGGCGCGAGCTCCGCCGCCACCGCCAAGGTGCTCCAGCAGGCGGCAACCGCGCGGCGCGACGCCGCCGTCAATGCCGTGAGCGCGCAAAAGGCACAGGCGGCCCGTGATGCCGACGCCCGCCACAAGGCAACCGACCTCTACCAGCTCGATATCCCCGTCGAGTGGTACGGCAAGGTCGAGACTTGGCAAAATGGCAGCACGCTATGCATCTATCTTGCCGGCGACAGCGATACACCGATTGTGACGCTCGTCGCAGTGCGCGAGGGCGAGAGCTTTACGCCCGATGAGGGCGATACGGTTTTGGGTGCGGCCAACCTAGGCAACGGTTATACCGTCTACGCCAGCGGTCCCGTCTATCCGTACGTGGTGCCCCAGACCATCAACGGACGGACGCAGAATCCCGTGTCGACCTACCCTATGGACTCGGCCATTGAGCTTGTCGAGCTCACGACCGGCAACCGCTACACCTATAGCCAGATCAAGAACGTACTGGTCGGCAAAGACGGCAAGGCCGACGCTGCGACCAAACTCGAGACCGACTACCTCGCCCAGATTCTCCTGCCGAGCATCAAGGCCCAGGACTAGCGGACCATGACACCTGAGTCCTGGCCTCGCAAATCCATAGACGATTAGGAAAGGAGCCACTTCCATGCGGGCACAGCATGTACCACGCCGTGTTTGCATGGAATATCGGCCTGCTCATCCATGGTAACGATTACCGACTCGCCAAGATCAAACTGGGCCATCGCGGCATCGAGCGCGGCAATTTCGCGCTCGCGCGTTTTCTCGCTTGTCATATCCACACTTACCTGAATCAGGCCGTAAGCCTGCATGAGCAGTGCATCCCCAGCCACAAAGTCCACCTCATGGCTTTTATTCTTATCTTTAATCAGCAGGCGGCAAACCGAACCGGGCCGCACGGCGGGGGTCCTTCTTCTGAGCGCATTGAACACCGCGGTCTCGAGCCTCTGACCATGATCCAATGCCGATGCGGGGGAGAACGCTCCGAACATCGCGGGATCGACGGCGTAGACCTTAGACGCAGACCGCGTATTATTTGCAAGCGAACGCGTGAACTCCGGCACCGAAAACAGCAGGTAGGCGTCCTCGTAATACTCAAGTAAGTCGCTGAGCGTATTTCGACTGACGGATATCTGTCTGCTCTTGAACTCGTTGTACACTTTGTTCACTGACAGCTCTCGTCCCGAAGATGCCATGCACCGCGCCAGAAACAGCGAGGCCAAACGGGGGTTCTTGACGTCGTAACGTTCAACGACGTCCATGGCGACCGTTCGCGACGCATATTCCTGTAGCAGCTGAATCGCGTCTGCGGGCGTCTGCTCAAGTGTCGCGATGAATCCCCCTCGCTCGAGATATCCGACCAGATGGTGTCGGAGCAACGCTGCATCGCTCGAGGAGAAGGGTGCGTTCGACTCAGGAACGCTCCCCGTCTTATATCGGACGTATTCCGAAAAACTCAACGGAAAAAGCTCTCGCACAAGAGAACGGCCCCTGAACTCGCTCTTAAGTTCTGAGGACAGCATCTTAGAAGAAGATCCCGTCACGTAAACGGTCGCCTTCTCCGTATCGACCACGCGTCGCAGAAACGCACCCCATTCGGGTATTTCCTGGATCTCGTCAAAGAAAAGGTAGGCGCCCTCGCCTCGAGCAGCAGGATATAGTGCATAGAATGTATCGAGCACGTCCGCTAGTAGCGATGGCTCATACGGACGCAAGCGCTCATCCTCAAAATTGAAATATAGCATCCGGTCAAGCTCGACGCCTTGGCCCTGAAGCCGCCGTATCTCCTGATACAGGCGATACGTCTTTCCACAACGACGGGCGCCCACAATCACATATACGATGTTGTCG
>CAUGKA010000014.1 GCA_959599615.1 uncultured Collinsella sp.
AAGGTGAGCCAGTAGCGCACCAGGCCCTTGTACTCGGTCATGACGGTGCGGGCGTAGTTGAGGTAGAAATCGATGAGCTTGGGGTTCTTCCAGCCTCCGTAGTTTTTGGACAGACCATAAGGCAGCTCATAGTGGCTAAGGGTGACCATGGGCTCGATGCCCTGCTTCTGACAGGCCTGGAACACACGGCGGTAGAACTCGATGCCGGCCTGGTTGGGCTCGGCCTCGTCGCCGTTGGGGAAGATACGGCTCCAGTTGATGGACATGCGGTAGCACTTAAAGCCCATCTCGCCAAAAAGCTTGATGTCGTCGAGATAGTGATGGTACATGTCCACGGCCTCGTGGCTGGGATAGTGGTACTGGGGCAGAATGCCGTCGGTAATGTGGCGCGGCTCGGAGACCGTGCCGCCGGTCATGATGTCGGGAACGCCGAGGCCCTTGCCGTCCTCGTTGTATCCGCCTTCGCACTGATTGGCGGCAGTGGCACCGCCCCACAGAAATCCATCGGGAAAAGCCATGTTGGCTCCTTTCGTACGTGTTGGGATGTTGCGTGGACGCCGAAGCGGCGTCCACGAGGTAATTTGCGTCCCAATCGGAGTTCGCGTTGAGTCGGCCGCCACGAAACCGGCCCATCTACTACGTTTAGTCGTGAACCCCCGACCACGCCGCAATTGTCAAAAATAAAACCGCAGGTAGACGGCTTGGCGGTTTTCGAAAAACCACCGTGTGGTTGGCCCCTACCACTTAAACGTAGTAGATAGGCCGGTTTCGTGGCGAGGCATGTTGCGGGACGCGCACGGACCGACCCATCGAAACTATGCCGGCTTAAGATATGCGGACGGAGCTGACGGAGACGACGTTTGCCCAGATAAAACCGACCAAAATAAACCTGTCCCTTATTGGCAGGTTCAAAACCATGCCGGTTTACGGGGCAGAACCAGTGCCCCTTGAGCATGCCAGAAACGGCAAGGACAAAACCGCAGGTAGGAGGCTTGTCAGTTTACGGAAAAACGGGGTATGGTCAGCACTCACCGTTTCAGCCCCGTAATCCGGCATGGTTTTGATTTTGGGCAGTCGCTCGGACGAGCGCATGGCATCTAGCCCCTTTGAAAAAAACCGGCGGGGCGCTCCCCCCGCCGGCTTGGTACCGAGTCTTTGTCGTTTGGGCTACTTGGCAGCCTCGGGCTTGTAGGTGGCAAACTCGATCGCAAAGCCCACGGCGGCACCCACGAAAGAGGCAACGATAGCCCAGATCATGTGGTTGATGCCGTTAACACCGGAGGGGTCGATGAAGGACAGCCAGTTGAAGACGCCCAGACCACCGGACATGTACACCACGGCGCCGGAGAGACCAATGATGAGGCCGCCCACAGCAGAACCGATGCTGGCGTTGATGAAGGCCTTCTTATCGGGCAGGGCGACACCGTAGATAGCGGGCTCGGTGACACCAAAGAAGAAGGCGGAGATCATGGCCGGCAGCGCGATACCGCGGAACTTCTCGTCCTTGTTCTTGAGATACATGGCGAAGAGCACGGCGCCCAGCGAGAAGGAGTGGGCGATAACGGAGCCCAGGATGTAGTCGTGGCCCAGAGTGGACAGGTTGACCAGCGCGATGGGCACGAGCGACCAGTGGAAGCCAAAGATGACCAGGCACATCCAGAAGGCACCGACGAGGGTGCAGCCCAGGAGGGAGCCGATCATGGGCAGGCCAAACAGCAGCGCGAAGAACTCACCAAGCAGGTTGGTGATGAGCGTGGCGATGGGGCCAATGACCAGATAGCCAAGGGTGACGGTAACGGTGACGACGATCAGCGGGGTGAAGAACATCTTCATAGAAGCGGGCATCCACTTCTTAACCCAGTGCTCGAGGGTGGAGCCAAACCAGACCATGAGCAGGATGGGGATAACGGAGCTGGTGTAACCCGAGGCAGGCATGATGAGCGGCAGGCCCAGGAACGTGGTGTACCAAGAGAAGGTGCCAGCAAAGCCGAGCTCGACGGAGCCGACAACCTCGCCCGAGGTCAGGGCAACCATGGTGGGATACACCAGGGCAAAGGCGATGGCCATGCCGTTGAACTCGCTCATCTTGAACTTCTTGGCCGCGGTAAAGCCAAGCACCACGGGCAGGAAGTAGAACATGCCGTCAGCGACGGTGTAGAGCAGCGTGTAGGCGCCGTCGTTGGCAAAGCTCGGGACCAGGAAGGTAGCGAGCGCCAGCAGGCCCTTCATGATACCGGCAGCGGCGAAGGTGCCGAGCATGGGGGCGAAGATGCCCGAGATGAGGTCGATGATCACATCGGTAACGCCCTTGGGAGCGGCATCGTCGTCATCGGCGTCGACGGCGCCGCCGTCGCTAAAACCGCCGGCCTTGAGAACGGCGTCGTAGACGTCCTCGACGATGTTGCCCACAACAACCTGGTACTGGCCGTTGGCGTGCATGACCTTGATGACGTTGGGCAGCTCGGAGATTGCCTCGTCATTGGCCTTCGACTCGTCCTTGAGCTTAAAACGAACACGGGTAATGCAGTGTGCGACGCATTTGACGTTGGACTTGCCGCCAACCAGCTCTACGATCTGGGCAGCAAGATCGTCGTATTTACCTGCCATGATCTGTCCTCTCTTTTCCAAATTTCGACAAAAATATCCCCTACCGCGAGCCGGTACCTTGCCCGCAGTTAGAAACCAAAAAGAATTGTTGCGATTGCCGCCGGGCTGGCGGCTTTACTCACTCGGTCTGCGAAGCCGATCGCAGACGGTTGATATGCATCATCAGATACAAGAGCTCCTCGTCCGAGCAGCTCTGCTTGAACTCTTTCTCGAACACGCGGTTGATGGCGTACGCACACTGGTAGGCCTCGGGAAAATCGCGGGCGGCCTGCATAAACAGTGAGGAGTTCTCGGTCTGCGTGCAGCTGCCCTTAACAAGGCGGCGAACCAAAAAGCGCAGGTGCGCAAGAAAGCGAATGTAGCAGTACGACGCCGTGTCGAGCGAGCAGCCGAGCTGCTTTTCCACGGAATGGGTTACCTCGTCAAGCACGCGGGTGCTCTTCATGATGAAGTCCATGTCCTTGGCGCGGCCCATGCCGTCGACCTCGGCGTTAACGATGTGGAGCGCGATGCTCGTGGCCTCGTTCTGACCCAGCTTGGCGCCGGTGTGCTTTTGCACGATGGCGAGCGCGGCCTGACCGATTTCGAGCTCACGCGGGTAGATGAAAGCCACCTCATGCTCGAGCGGGTTGGGAGCGCTGATCTGGTCGTCGTCGCGCTGAACGGCAAACTGCAGGTGATCTGCCAGGATAAAGGGCAGGCCACCGGACAGCTTGCAACCAAGCTGCTGGGATGCGAAGCAGGCAATGTCGCTTGCCGCGAGCAGAACGTCGTCGGGAAGTGTGCCGACCATATCCTGCAGGCTCTCGGGAACGTTATAGAATTTGCGCTGGATGAGCGACTCATCGGCAAGCTCGTAGGGCATCTCGTGAAAACCGATGCCCTTGCCAAAGACAACAACCTCTCGGCCGTCATCGCTGGCGGCGAGAGCAACGTTATTGTTGATCTTCTTTAAAATGAGCATGAAAAAACTCCTCGGACATCGGCGCTAGACGACGGGGCGATATTCCTCGTCTTCTATTATGCGCAAGTGATGCCTCCCGAGGAGTAACAAACTTGTGAGCACGTGGGCGATTGTAGGATGAAACTTGCATGCAGCGTAAGCCCCATTGGTGCGAAAGTCCGCTGAACGGTAGGAAATCGCCTGTAAACGGCAAAACCACCACAAAGGTGCCTGGCCCCTTTGTGGTGGTTTTGGCTGATGCCCCGATGTTACTCGCGCGGGGTGCCGTAGGGGTTGTACAAATCTGCAAGAGCAAATGTGCCGGTAGTAGCATCAAAGTCGAGTTCGAGCACACAGCAGTTGCCAATGCGGTGCTTCATCTTGAGCGGCTCCACGCCCACGCCGCGCATGACCTGAGCCGCTGCGGCGCCATGGCTCACGCACAACACGCTCTCATGTCCAGGGCGCTGCATGAACTCGGTGATGGTCGCCATCATACGCTCGCGAAACTCGACTTCGCCCTCGCCGTCATACTGCTTGTAAAAATCGCCGTACGGCAGGCGCGGATTCAAATCCTCGCTCGCGCCCTCAAATTTGCCAAAGTTCCACTCCTTAAGGCCCTTGACGCGCTCGTAAGGCTGACCGGGGAACGCAAGCTCAAGCGTGTCGCACGCACGCTCGGACGTCGAACTGTACGCATGGTCAAACGTAAGGCCACGCCCTCGCAGGGTCGCACCGACAGTTTTAGCCTGCTCGATTCCCAGCTCGGTGAGCGGCGAGTCACACCAGCCCTGCTTGCGACGAAGCAAGTTAAAGAGCGTTTGACCGTGACGCATAAAGTACAGTTTTGACATGAGGCCTCCGTGATCGCAATCGTTTGTCAGCGATTATGACACCTTGAGCTAACTTTAAGTCAAAGCTTTTTTGCAAAAACCACCACAAAGATGCCTGTCCCTTTTTGGCATGTTATGGCAGCGCAGCGAGCCGGTTCCAAGTGCCCCAGGTCGCCCCGAAAGAGGAGCGACGCGTACTTTGGTACGCGAGCGACGGCTTGAGGGGCGAGATGGGGTGCTTGGGGCCGGCGCAGCGTCAAGCCTTAAAGGTGGTCTTGGATGAGATCGCAGATGGCTCGGGCGTCGTTGATGTTGATGGCTCGGGTCGCAAAGCCGGCGTCGAAGGCCTGACGCGCCAGGGCCTCGTTGCAGGCAAGGGCCAGCGTGTGACCGTCGACCAGGTCGAGCGAGCTCTTGCCGCGCAGACGGTCGACACCGGAGCGCGCGACGACGATGTTGTCGAAGCCCTCGGTCTTGTAGCCCTCGATGATCACCACGTCGACATCGTTGTAGCGCGACAGCAGCTCGCGCGCGGGCATCTCGTCCTCCTCGCGCGTGTCGGCGTACTCCGCCCAGCGCGTGGCGCAGATGAGTCCCACGTGCTTGGATCCAGCCTGGTGATGGCGCCACGTATCCTTAGCGGGCACGTCGATATCAAAGCCGTGGTGCCCGTGATGCTTAAGCGAACCCACGCGCAGGCCGCGGCGGGTGAGCTCGGCGATGACCTTCTCGACGAGCGTGGTCTTGCCCGAGTTTTGGTAGCCGATAAACGCGATCGCGGGGACAGCCGGAGTGGGAGCTGCGGGCGCGATGGCGGCAGGTGCGCTTGCGGGTGCGGCACCGTCAGCGGCCACGGCCTCAACAGCAGCGGCCTGACGCTCAGCACGATCCCACACGCCCGAGCGACCGCCCTCCTTGTGCAGCAGGCGCACGTCGACGATCTCCATGCCGCGATCGACGGCCTTGCACATGTCATAGATCGTAAGGCACGCGGCACTCGCGCCGGTCAGAGCCTCCATCTCGATACCCGTCTTGCCCGTCACGCCGGCCGTGACCAGTACGTGAAAACCAACCTGCCCGTCCGAACGCGCCGGCGCCCAGCCCTCGGGCACGTCCTCGGCCGGCGTCCCCGCCGGAGCGATGGGCGCAATGTCGCACTTACTCTTGGTAATGAGCAGCGGATGGCACATGGGGATGATGTCGCTCGTGCGTTTGATGGCCATGATGCCCGCCACGCGCGCGCAGGCAAGCACGTCGCCCTTTTTGGCGCGGTCCCGCAGCACCATGGCTTGCGTCTCGGGATGCATGAGGATAGTGCCCTCGGCGATGGCGATACGATGGGTCTCGGCCTTGTCAGACACGTCGACCATACGTACCTCGCCCTTGGCGTCCACGTGCGTCAGCTCGTCGCGACGGGCGTCGCGGGCGGACTCGGTGGCAGCACTGGCAGTCGGCTGCGCGGACGCGTCGGCGTTGCCAGCATTCGCCGCAGCCGTGACTTTGTGGGCAGACATCGCGGCCCTGCGAGCGGCCTTGGTGGCATCGGCGTACCTGCTCTTGGCCATATGATCATCCTCCGATTTGGGACATAAATCGTTGCGTGCCCTCAATTATCGCGTGTTCCTGCGGTTTGTGGGCCACGGCATCGCGCCAAATCGAAAGTACCTGCATATCATCACCACGGCGCAGCGCGTCGCGCACCGAATACTCGGCATCGCTAAACAGGCACGGACGCACGTTGCCATCGGCCGTCAGGCGCAGACGGTTGCAATTCGCACAAAAATGGTTGGACATGGCGCTAATAAAGCCGACCGTTCCCGCCGCGTCCGGAAAGTGCCAATAGCGCGCAGGGCCCGCGCCGGCAGGAGCGTCGTTGATGTCGAGCGGCTCGAGCTCGCCCAGTCCCACCGCGGCGGCCCCGGCATTGATGCGCGCCCGCAGCTCGTCGCTCGGAACGGTGTCGCTCGCATCCCACAGCGCCGGATTGAGCGCGGGCGCATGCGGGTCCACAGCGCAATGCGAGCTCGTGTGCTCGTCGCCGATGGGCATGTATTCGATAAAGCGCAGGTGGATGGGGCGGTCGAGCGTGAGCCGCGCAAGGGCCGCCACATCCTGGTTGAGCCGGCGCACCACAACGCAGTTGACCTTAACGGGCTCAAAGCCCCAGGCAAGCGCCGCGTCGATGCCTGCCATGGTCTGCTCGAGCCGGCCCAGGCGCGTGATCTTTCCAAAGAGCGTAGGGTCGAGCGTGTCGAGCGAAATGTTGACGCGGTTAAGCCCGGCATCTTTGAGCTGCGGTGCCAGTTTGGGCAACAGGGCGCCGTTGGTGGTAAGCGAGATGTCCTCAATCTGCGGGATCGCGCGGATGTCGCGAATAAGCGGAATGATACGGCGGCTGACCAGCGGCTCGCCACCCGTCAGGCGCACGCGGCGAATGCCCTCCCCCGCCACCAGACGCACAAAGCGGGCGATTTCCTCGGCGCTGAGCAGCTCGTCGTGCGCGCGGGGCGCCACGCCATCGGCCGGCATGCAGTAAATGCAGCGGAAATTGCACTTGTCGGTAACGGCAATGCGCAGGTAGTTGATATCGCGGCCAAAGCCGTCATGTTGCACGTGCCCGTCCACGCAGCCCTCCCCTCACGCGGCGTTTTATTCTTCGGAAAACATAATACCCCACGGGAGAATCATGCCGACACCCGTACGACAGGACAGGTCGCTTCGAGCAAAACGGACTTTCCAAGCCCATCCTCAGCATACAAACCATCACAACATTCGATGCTTTTCCCGATTTTGGCGAAAAACGTCGAATGTTGTGATGGTTCGCCTGCCCACGGCACCCCGTAGAAGGGCCGAAACGCCCCTAAAGACCGCCGTCCCAGTGCCGAATCACAAATTCTCGCAGGTCGTTCTGCCGCTTTTGGAACGCTTCGCTTCGGTCGCACGTGAGGCCCATAGCGAGCGCGATGGCGTTCATCGCCCGGTGCAATTGCAGCTGGTGGGCAAACTGAGTCCCGGTGAGGACGATCATCCTAAAGCCCAGCGCGCTCAGCACGGTCATACGCTCCGCATCCGACGCGCTACGCTGTTTATCAAGATGGTCCGAGCCGTTGTATTCAATCCCCGTACCGCTCGCAGGCGCATATACGTCGATTTCGAAATACCCGGCCTTTGCGAGATACTTGAACTCGTTGGGAACATCGACCCGATGGTTAAGCTCGATCTTGACGTATCCCAGCCCGCCCTGGGAACGTTTTGCTACGACCATGATTGCGGTGGCCGTCTCCATGGGCGATCGCGCGCCATCGTGCACGCGCTTGAGCACGGCGGCCGCGCGTACAGCCCCCTGACGAGATCGGTTCTCATTGCAATAGGCAATCAAGTCGGCAACGGTATACCTCTGCCCCATCTCGATATAATCGCCTGTCGACAGATGATTCAAATGGTATCGGGCACAGATTTCGTAGCCATATTCCAGCTGCTCGGGCTCACTCATCCACGAACCCGCTTGGACAAAGCACATGACCTCATCAACCACCAGAAGGCCCTCCGCCACCTCGATTAGATGGCCTGGAGGTACCGGCGCCCCAAACACGTGGCACCTAAATCCAGCCGGCGTCGAGCGCTCAAAATCGAAGTTGACGAGCGTGTCGATATGATCGAGCTCTTCTCGTGGAATTCCAAGCGAAACCAGATAGTCGGTAACGATCCCGACCGCCGTTGAAGCCCTCAGCCCCTTGGCATCAAGCCCCAATTTGGGCAGGCTCGCGGTCGGCTCCGCCTCATCAGCAAGCGAGTCCTCATCGTATAGGCTGCTTGCTCGCGAGAGCGGCTCGGACGGGCGCGCCACGTTGTGGTATAGCCAGGCAGTCTTATGGGACAGGACGATCGGCAGGTCCATGAGCCCTCCAATGGAGTCGGATAACCAACCTTATTCCCCTGCCCACGGGTCCGCACACCTTCGTGCACAAGAAAGCGATTCCACCCGGTCGAGTGGCAGAAAAACCATCGCAACATTCGATGCTTTTCCCGTTTTTGGCAAAAAACGTCGAATGTTGTGATGGTTTGAGGCGAGGTGAGGGGCATAGAGGGGCCAAAGCATCGTGCTCGAACGGGTTAATCCAGCTCTTTTAAGCCATGCGCCAGCTGCCAGTACTCACCGTGCTGGGCGAGCAGCTCTTCGTGCGTACCGCGCTCGATGATGCGGCCGTGTTCGAGGACCATGATGGCGTCGGCGTCGCGGACGGTGGACAGGCGGTGCGCGATCATAAACGTGGTGCGTCCGCGCATGATACGGTCCATACCGCGCTCGATGAGCTTTTCGGTGCGCGTGTCGATGGAGCTCGTGGCCTCGTCCAGGATGAGCACCGGCGGGTCGGCCACGGCAACGCGTGCGATGGCGAGCAGCTGGCGCTGACCCTGCGACAGGTTGGCGCCATCGGCCGTGACCGGCGTGTCGTACCCTCTAGGCAGGCGGCGGATAAACGAATCCGCGCAGGCAGCCTCGGCGGCGGCGCGCACTTCCTCGTCGGTCGCGTCGAGCTTGCCAAAGCGGATGTTCTGCGCAATGGTGCCGCTAAACAAGTGCGTGTCCTGCAGCACAATGCCGAGCGACCCGCGCAGGCTGGCCTTGGCAATGTGCTTGACGTCGATGCCGTCGTACGTGATCTCGCCGTCATCGACCTCGTAGAAGCGGTTGATGAGGTTGGTGATGGTCGTCTTTCCGGCGCCCGTCGAGCCCACAAACGCGATCTTTTGCCCCGGCTTGGCAAACAGGTTGAGGTCCGTGAGCACACGGGTGCCCGGCACGTAGGAAAAGTCCACGGCATGGAAGCGCACGTCGCCGGCAAGCGGGACCAAGCCGCACGTGAGCTCGGTACCGTCGGCGGCCACCGCGCGGCCCGACTCATCAACGGCAGCCACATCATGCAGGTGCCCGTACGAGCCCACGCCCTGGCCCTCGGGAATCTTCCATGCCCACGCGGCGTCGCCCGTCTGCACCAGCTCCACGCAGCCCTCGTCAACCTCGGGCTTAAGGTCCATGGCGGCAAACAGGCGCTCGGCACCGGCCAGCGCGTTGAGCAAAAAGTTGCCCAGCTGCGTAAACTGGTTGATGGGCATGGCGGCCTGACGCACAAAGACCAGGTAGCTTGCAAGCGCACCTACGTCGGCGAGTCCCTTGATGCAGAGCATGCCGCCCGCCACGGCAACGATGGCGTAGTTGGCATAGCCGATCACGACGGTCATGGGCACCATGGAGTTGGCGTAGGCTTGCGCGGCGCCACCGGTGCGGCGCAGCTCTTGGTTGCGCGCGTCAAAACCAGCCACGTTGGCCTGTTCGTGATTAAAGACCTTGATGACCTTTTGACCCGAGACCATCTCTTCGATATATCCGTCCAAATCGCCCAGCGACGCCTGTTGGGCGGCAAAAAAGCGCTTGGAACGCATGCCCGAGTAGCGCGCGTACAGCACAATGGCCACATCGCACACGAGCGTGATAATCGTGAGCTGCCAGTTGAGGATGATGAGCATGGCCGTGGTGCCGACCACCTGGATGCTCGCCTGAATCACGTTGGCAAAGCTGTTGTTGAGCGCCTCGGAGACGGTGTCGACGTCGTTGGTGAAAAAGCTCATGATGTCACCCGAGCGCGTGCTGTCGAAGTAGCTCAGCGGCAGCATCTGGATGTGCGCAAACAGGTCGCGGCGGATATCGGAAACCACGCGCTGGGCCGCGCGCACCATAATCTGTGAGTAGCCCAGAGCCGAGAGCACGCCCGCGGCGTAGATGGCAGCGGTAAAGATAACCTGCCTGGTGAGCAATTCCTCGCCGCCCGTTGCCAAACCGTTAACGATGGGACGTACCATGTAGGTGCCGGCGAGGCTCGCGATGGCGGCGACGGAGGCGAGCACGCCCACCGCGAGCAGCGAGAACTTGGCGTGGCCCATGTAGGAGAGCAGGCGGCGAAGCGTCTGCGTCAGATTGGTGGGACGGGCCTGAGCGGATGTCTTAGGCATGGCGCTCACCCCCTTCCAAGGTCAATCCGCTGGGGACGGAGGAAAACGGATCATTCGCGCAGCCATCGTCGCGGCCGTCACCGGCGTCCGCGTTCCCCGCAAACTCCATCTGCGAGGCGTAAATCTCCTGGTAGATGCTATCGCCCGCCAGCAGCTCCTCATGCGTGCCCACGCCGTGGACGTGGCCGTCGTCCAACACAATAATGCGGTCGGCATCCATGACGCTCGCAATGCGCTGGGCGATGATGAGCACGGTCGTATCGGGAATCCGAGCGATGTGCTCGTGAATCTTAGCGTCGGTCGCCATGTCGACCGCGCTGGTCGAATCATCAAAAATGAGCACGTGCGGATGCTTGAGCAGCGTGCGCGCGATGCACAGGCGCTGCTTCTGGCCACCCGAAACACCGGCGCCGCCTTGGCCCAACTCGCCGTCCAGCCCGCCGATGCGATCAAGGAACTCGTCCACGCACGCCGCGCGGCAAGCCGCGAGGAGCTCATCGTCCGACGCCTGCGGATTGCCCCACTGCAGGTTCTCGCGCACGGTGCCCGTGAACAGCACATTCTTTTGCAGCACAATGCCCACGGCGTCGCGTAGGGTCGCGAGGTCGTAGTCGCGCACGTCGTGTCCGCCCACAAGCACGGCGCCCTCAGTGGCGTCGTACAGGCGCGCGATTAGCTGCACAAGCGAACTCTTGCCCGAGCCCGTGCCGCCGAGAATGCCCACCGTCGAGCCGCTCTCGATGCGAAGGCCGATATGCTCGAGCACATCCTCGGCTGCATCCGCGCGGTATTTAAAGGAAACGTCGCGAAACTCGATACTGCCGTCCGCTGGCGCCGCAGTCGCAAGGTCTCCCGCAGGGTTGGCGATAACAGGCTCCTCATCGAGCACCTCTGCGATACGGCCCACGCTCGTAAGAGCGCGCGTGAGCAGCAAAAACACGTTGGAAATCATCATGAGCGAGTTCATGATCAGCAGCACGTAGCTCATAAAGCCCGTGAGCGAGCCCACGCCCAAGCGACCTTCGATGATCATGCGGCCACCAATCCACAGGATCGAGAGCGCGGCAACATACATCGAGAGTTGGAACACCGGCAGGTTGAGCACGGCGGTGCCGAAGGTCTTGGTCGCCGTGCCGGCGAGCTCGGTATTGACGGTGTCGAACTTGTCGCACTCGTGCTCGGCGCGCACGTAAGCCTTCACGGCGCGCACGGCGGTAAGGTCCTCTTGCACCACGCCGTTGAGGTGGTCCATCGAGGTCTGGAGTTGGCGGTAGAGCGGGCTCACGCGCACGGTAATGATACCGAGCACGATGGCGAGCATCGGCAGAATGACAGCAAAGACCGCCGCGAGCTCGCGCGAGAGCGCAAAAGCGTAGACGAGGCCCATGACCAGATTTACCGGCCCGCGCACCATGGGGCGAAAGCCGTTGCCGATGGCGTTTTGGATGACGGTGATATCGGTGGTCATGCGCGTGACGAGCGAGCTGGCATCGTAGTTGTCCAGATTGCCAAAGGCGAGCGTCTGAATCTTGCGATACTCCGCCTCGCGCAGGTTAGCGCCCAGCCCCGAGGCAACGCGGGCAGACGTGCGCGCATAGCCCAAGCCAAGTACCAGCGAAAATGCAGCGCATATCAACATATACGTGCCCTGCAACAGCATATAGTTGATGTCGCCCGCGGGCACGCCCACGTCGATGATATTTGCCATGATGACCGGGATAAACAGCTCGAGCGCCGTCTCGGCCGTCACAAAGAGCACGCCGAGCATGGCATCGCGGCGGTATGCCCCCAGATAGGAAAACAAAATCTTGAGATTGCGCACGCAGGTTCATCCCCCATCAAACGTTGTTCGCAAACCCACGTATTATGGCGCGCCGTGCGGCGGTGTCAAGTGATGCGAAATCGATTTCTGCAAGGCTAGTGCAGACGCCATGCTCACAGGACGCGCCCCTGTATTCAATTGGAAATGAACGCGAGCGTGACTTTTTCGCCCCGCCGCCAACACAAACCTTGACTCTACAATCGTTGTAGGGTTTTCACTACACTGGTACGTAAACAGACCAAGCCAGAAAGCCCCGCCCATGGAACACGACCTCACACGCGGCAATGTCCTTAAGACCATCGCGGTCTTTGCCCTGCCCTATATGCTCTCGTACTTTTTGCAGATGCTCTACGGCATGGCCGACCTGTACATGATGGGGCAGTTTAGCGGCGCCGCCGGCATCACCGCCGTGGGCAACGGCGCGCAGACGCTCTATATCATTACCGTAACGCTCGTGGGCCTGGCCATGGGAACGACGGTTATCGTCGGCCACGCCGTGGGTTCGCGTCGGTTTGACCGCGCCGAGACCGCCATCGGCAACACCATCACGCTCTTTATGGGTGTCTCGGTGGTGCTGGCCGCTGTCCTGCTCGCACTGTGTCCGCAGATTGTGGCACTCATTGGCACGCCGGCCGAGGCAGTCGAAGGAACCGCCGCCTACCTGCGTATCTGCTTTATGGGCATTCCGTTTATTGCCGCGTACAACATTCTTTCGGCCATCTTTCGCGGGCTGGGCGATTCGCGCTCGCCCATGTACGTGATTGGCGTGGCATGCATCATCAACATCGCGCTCGACTTTCTGTTTATCGGCCACATGGGGCTCGGCCCCGTAGGCGCGGCGCTCGGCACGGTGACCGCGCAGACGGCCAGCGTTGCCCTCGCGCTCGTGTGGCTCAAGAGCCGCCGTACGCACATTCACCTCAAACGCAGCGACCTGCGCCCCCAGCCCGAGGTGCTCGGCAGCATCCTTAAGATCGGCGTGCCCGTGGCCGTGCAGGACGGCTGCATCCAGGTGGCGTTTATGTTTATCACCGTCATCGCCAACCACCGCGGCCTGGTCGACGCCGCCGCCGTGGGCCTGGTCGAAAAGATGATCAGCTTTTTGTTCATTGTGCCGAGTTCCATGGGCGCTACCGTCAGCGCGCTCACGGCGCAAAATGCCGGCGCGGGCAAGGGCGATCGCGCGCGTCAGGTACTCAAGGACGCCATGACCATCTCGGTGGTGTACGGCTGCCTGATCACGGTGCTGATGTGGCTGGTGGCGCCGGCGTTTATCGGCTTTTTTGCCAAGGACGCTGCAGTAGTCGCCGCCGGTACCGGCTATATGCGCAGCTATATTTTCGACGCGATTTTTGCCGGCATCCACATTTGCTTTAGCGGCTTTTTCGCTGCATACGGCAAGAGCTACATCGGCTTTGCGCACAACGTGCTGGCCGTGGCACTCATTCGCGTGCCCGGTGCATGGCTGCTGTCGAACGCCTATTCCGACACGCTGTTCCCCATGGGCATCGCCTCGCCGTGCGGGTCAATTCTGTCGGCGGTCATTTGCGTTGTCGCGTTTACCGTACTCAACCGGCGCGGAGCTTTTGACAAGCTGGTAGCGTAGCGAGGAGACGCATGCCTAGCACCTCTCCCCTGTTTTTACCGAAAGGAGCGGTCCTGTGACCGACATGCCAAGCGAACATACTGAGGGCCTGCTCCGCATTGGCGAGGTGGCGCGCCTGCTCAATTTGAGCGTGGGTACACTGCGCCATTACGAACAGATGGGGCTATTGGAGCCGGCATATGTCGATCCGGCGAGTGGGTACCGCTACTACGGATCGCGGCAGCTCTCCACCCTCAACACCATCGGCAACCTGCGCGTTCTCGATCTGCCGCTGGCGCAGATTCGCGAGTTTGTCACTACGCGCGATATGGATTTAATGCAACGGCAACTGACCAAGCAACAGGAGTTAATTGAGCACAGGCGGCGTGAGTTGGAGCGCATGTCGCGCAAGATTGACCAGCGGCTTGCCTTGCTTCATGGCGCTTTGAATGCTGATCTCGACACCATTAGCGAAATCGAGGAACCCGAACTTCGCTGCGCCACGCTGCACGAGCGCGTCAATCCCACCGACGCCTATTCGCTGGGATGGCATATCCGCCAGCTTCAGCAGGGGCAGCACGAAACCTTTGCCTATCTGGGCAATCTGGGTGTGGGTATCGCGCCCGAACGCCTCGCCGCCGGCGATTTTGATGGCTACGACGAGGTCTTTCTGCTGCTCGATGACACCGATGATTACTTGGGCGATGTTGAGACGCGACCTGCCGCGCGCTGCCTGACCATAAGCTTCCGCGGCACGCACGGGCAAGCGGGCCCGCGCTATAAGCAGCTGCTCGGCTACATGCATGAACACAACCTGACGCCCGCCGGTCCGTCGCGCGAGATCGCCCTCATCGACGACATCATCAGCGATGACCCAGCGACCTACGTGACGCAGATCACGGTGCCGGTCGCCCCAGTAAAGTAAGAACCGCCCGGAAGGCATCGTGCTTCCGGGCGGTTCTTCAATTTGGCTATCGATGCGCTAAGCCTGGGGCACCTGACCAGTCGCCAGGATCTGCTCGAGTGCATCTTCGTCCAGCACGGGCACGCCCAACTGCTCGGCCTTGGCGAGCTTGGAGCCCGCTTTGGGGCCGGCGACCAGATAGCTCGTCTTCTTTGACACACTGCCCGAAACCTTGGCGCCAAGCACCTTGAGCGCCGCGCCCGCCTCGTCGCGGGTGCGGTTGACGAGTGTGCCGGTGAGCACGAAGGTCAGACCCGCGAGTGGCTGTGCGTCGGCAAGCTCGCCTGCCACGCCAGCGTCGGCTGCGGCTTGCGCGTGCGCGGCGCCCAAGTCGACCTCGAGCGACAGGCCCGCCTGGCGCAGGCGTTCCAGCACGGCAAGGTTCTCGGGCACGGCCAGGAACTGCTTGACGCTCGCCGCAATCTTGGGACCGATGCCCTCGCACTCGGCGATGTCCTCTTCGCTCGCCAAGATGAGCTTGTCAATCGACAGGAATCGCTCGGCAATGACCTCGCCCACACTCTTGCCCACATGACGGATACCCAAGGCAAACAGCACGCGACCGAGCGGCTGGCTCTTAGACTTGTTGAGCTCGGCGATGATTTTCTCGGCCGTCTTGAGGCCCACCGGAATGGGGTCGCCCTTCTTGACGCCCTTTTTGCTGTTGGAGCTGGCATACACGCGGCCCGTGTCCAGGCCGGCGATGTCGTCGACTGTGAGCTGGTAGAAGTCCGCGACATCGTGGATAAGGCCGGCGGCGATCATCTTGTCGACGATTTCGTCGCCCAGGCCGTCCACGTCCATGCAACCGCGGCTCACCCAGTGGAGCAGGCGCTCCTTGAGCTGTGCGGGGCAGTCGATGGACACGCAGCGGTAGGCCACCTCGCCGTCCTCGTGCACCACGGGGCTGCCGCACACGGGGCAGACCTCGGGCATCTGCCAGTCAACGCTGTCGGCCGGGCGCTTGTCGAGCACGGGACCCACGACCTCGGGGATCACGTCGCCCGCCTTGTGCACAATGATAGTGTCGCCCTCGCGCACGTTTTTGCGACGGATCTCGTCGATGTTGTGCAGCGTGGCGCGCGCGATGGTGGAGCCGGCAACCGTCACCGGATCGAACTCGGCGACCGGCGTGAGCACACCGGTGCGGCCCACCTGGATGCGAATTTCGCGCAGGACGGTCTGCTTTTCCTCGGGCGGGAACTTAAAGGCAATGGCCCAGCGCGGTGCGCGGGCGGTAAAGCCCAGGTCGAGCTGCTGCTGGAAGCTGTCGACCTTTACGACCACGCCATCGATGTCGTAATCCAGGTCACCGCGGTGCTCGAGCGCCTGGGCACAGAACTCGTGGACCTCGGCGGGTGTGACGCAGCGTGCCACGTTAGGGTTGACGCTAAAGCCGGCGCTGCGCAGCCAGTCCAGAAACTCGCGCTGGCTGTGGACGTGCAGCGGATCGGTATCGGCGATGGCGTAGATAAAGGTGGCCAGGTCGCGACGTGCTGTGATCTTGGGATCCTTCTGGCGCAGGGATCCTGCAGCGGCGTTGCGCGGGTTGGCAAAGGGGTCGCGGCCCTCGGCATCGGCCTCGTCGTTTAGGCGCACGAAGCTGCCCTTGGGCATGTAAACCTCGCCGCGCACCTCGATGGCGCGCTCGCGGTCGGCGCCCATGTGGGCGAGCGCCGGCTCGGACAGATGCATGGGCACATCCTTGATGGTACGCACGTTGAGCGACACGTCCTCGCCCGTGGTGCCGTCGCCGCGTGTGGCCGCGCGCACGAAGGTTCCGTTTTGGTAGGTAAGGGCCACGCCCAGGCCGTCGATCTTAAGCTCGCAGGTATAGGTGACGCTGCCGGCACCGAGCGCATCCTCGGCGCGCTGGAGCCACGCGTCGAGTTCGTCCAGGTCCATGGCATCGTCCATGGAGTACATGCGTGCCATATGCGTGACCGGCGTAAACTGCTCGCTCACGTAGCCGCCCACGCGCTGGGTATAGCTGTCGGGGGTCACCAGGTCGGGGTAGGTCGCCTCGATTTCCTGCAGCTCAACGAGCATTTTGTCAAAGGCGGCGTCCGTGATCTCGGGCGCATCGAGCATGTAGTAGCGATAGGCGTGGTAATCGAGCTCGTGGCGCAGCTCGGCCGCACGCGCCGCCGCCTGGGCACGGGCATCGGCCGGTGCGGCGGCATCCACGCTCGCGGGCGTTTCGGTATCGATGTCCACACCGTCACCAAACAGGCTCGATTGCTCCATAGCGGTACTCCTTCGCTCGATTTCAAACGGGGATACAAGAGTACCACCGGTCACCATGGCGCCGAATAACCCTTTCGAACCGCACCGAATCGGCAGCCGCCAGACTGGGGTGGATCGCGCGATTAAACCATGCCCTTGCCAGTTCTAAATGATCCGTTTTCCTCCGTCTCCAAGGGATCATCGCGAAAAGAGGGGCTGTCCCGCGCTGGCGGAACAGCCCCTCTGGCTTCGATATGTGCGATACAGCTCGTTAGAAACCCTGGCCGTTGCCCTGACCCTGGCCCTGCTGGCCAAGCAGCTCCTCCAGATACTGGCGCAGCTGCTCGTCGGTAATACCGCCGTTGCCGGTATCGGTCGCGCTGTCGTTCTGCTGCTGGTTCTGCAGCTCCTCGTCGGAGCCCAGCTCAACCGTGACCTTCTTCTCTTCCTTGCCGCGCATGAGCGTGATCTCGACCTTCTCGCCCACCTCGTGGCTGCGCAGCGCAATGATCAGGCCGTCGGCGCTCGAAATCTCATCGTCGCCCAGCTTGGTGATGACGTCGCCCTCCTGAATGCCGGCCTTGGCGGCAGGACCATCCTCAACGACGCTCGCCACATACGCGCCGCTATCGGTGCTCAACTTGTTGGTGCGGGCGTTAAGCGCATTGACGCTCGAAAGCGTAGCGCCCATGTACGGATGCACCGGCGTCTTACCGTCGATGATCTGGTCGGCAATGTTCTTGGCGTAGTTAACCGGAATGGCAAAACCCACGCCCGAGCTGGAGCCCGAGTAGCTCTCGATAAGCGAGTTGATACCCACAAGCTCGCCATTGTCGTTGACGAGCGCGCCGCCGGAGTTGCCCGGATTGATGGCGGCATCGGTCTGGATCATGTTGGCATAGATGGTGTTGCCGCTGGTAGAGCTCATGGCCGTGGAGCGATACAGCGCCGAGACGATACCGGTGGAGACAGACTGTTCGTTGCCGAAGGGCGAGCCGATCGCCATGACCCACTCGCCCACGTTGAGCTTGGAGGAATCACCGATCTCAATCGGCGTGAGCTTGGAGGCGTCGGCGTCCTTGAGCTTGATGACGGCCAGGTCGCTCGAGGCATCGTTGCCCACGAACTCGGCCTCGTAGGTGGTGCCGTCGTCCATGGTCACCACGTACTGGTCATAGACATCGACCACGTGGTTGTTGGTGAGGATGTGGCCCTCGGTATCGAGCACCACGCCCGAACCGACGCTGCCCGAGTTGTCCGACTCGTCGGCAGACTGCGAAAGCGAGCCATTCTGGCCGCCGCTCAAAGTGGCGGTAATGGAAACCACGGAGGGCAGGGCCTTGGCAGAAACGGCCTCGGCCAGCGTGGTGTCCTCGGAATCAATCGTAATCTTTTGCGTCGATGAACCCGAAGCACCCGCCGTCACGGCATTCTTTCCGCCACCGATATCGAGCGTACCGCTCATAATGAGCGCAATGACCAGCAGGGCGCCGCAGGCGCAGCCGGCAAGCGCTGTAATAAAGATCGGCAGCTTTTTGGTCTTGGTCTTGACCACCGTGTGCTTGTTCACGACCTGTTGGCCGCCCAGCGGCTTGCCGGTCTGCGTATCGTAGGCCTGCACGTAGGGAATGTTGTTGCCGTCGGCAGGCGTCGACTCCACCTGCACGCGCGGCTGCTGCTGAGTCTCGCCGGCATTGCCAACATCCTGGGGACGCTGGGAATCGTTCTCGCTCATAGCTGCGATCCTTTCGTCAAATAACCAAAGGCCCGCCAAACATGTGGCGGGCCATCATTGTTCACGTTGAGTTGTACCCCAATATGCGGGCGTACGTGTACGAGAACGCAATCTTTTAGGAAGGCTTAAGTTCTGCTGCAAACTCGAAAGGAGCCCGCACCTGCGTCAAAACCACCACAAAGGTGTCTGTCCCCTTTGTGGTGGAAATCTAGTCCTTAAACAGATAGCCCACGCCGCGGACGGTGGTGATGTGTGCCGCGATCTGCGGGCCCACCTTGGAGCGGATGCGTCGAATGTGCACGTCGACGGTGCGCGTGCCGCCGCAGTACTCAAAGCCCCACACGCGGTGCAGCAGCACCTCGCGGCTGTAGGCGCGATTGGGATGCGTCGCCAAAAAGCTCAGCAGCGAGTACTCCATCAGCGTCAGGTCAATGGGCTCGTTATCGAGTGTCACCTGGTAGGTAGCCAGATTAATCTCGAGGTTATCGATATTGAGCACATCGTCGGCGGTGACGGTCTCCTCCTCGCCCATCAGGCGCTGCGCGCGAGCCTTGAGCTCATTGGGCGTCGCCGTGGGGCATACAAAGTCGGCATGCGCGTGATTCGGCAGGCGCAGGGTGCCGAGCGCCTCGTCGTCGACGATCACCAGCATGGGGACACCGCCGCGATCGTCAAGCCACTTGGCAATCTGATCGATGCGGTCGCTGCGGATGCCATCGGAATCGAGGATCAGCAGGTCAAAGTCATGCGCCGCAGTTGGCGAATCGGGAGTGGCCAGGCTCACCTCGACACCCAGGGTAGTCGTCAAGCTGCGGGCAAACTCGTGGAAGCGCGTCGTGCGCGCCATGAACAGGGCACTCTTTTCGGACATATCGGCCTCCAAAGAAATGAGCTCAATCGTACTGGAACAAGCCAGCGCGATTAGGAGTTCGCCAGGTAGTGCTTGATCTCCCACTCGGTGATCGTAGACTCAAACTTATGCCACTCGTCGCGCTTCTTTTTGAGGAAGAAGCTGTGAATGTGCTCGCCGAGGGCATCCTTCATAAACTGCGAGTCCTCAAACACGTCAAGCGCCTCTTTGAGCGAGCGCGGCAGCGGCGCGTAGCCGGCCTCGACCATCTGACGGTCGGTAAGCTTGAGCGTCTCGGCCGTGGCCTCGGGCGGGAGTTCCAGCTTGCGCTCGATGCCGTCCAGACCAGCCGCCAGCGTGACGGCGTTGACCAGGTACGGGTTGGCCATGGGGTCGGGACTGCGCAGCTCGATGCGCGTGGACAGCGGCTTGCCGGGCTTGTAGACCGGGATGCGGACCATACTCGCGCGGTTGCGCAGGCCCCACGTGGCGTACTGCGGCACGGAGTCGCCACCCGTGGTGATGCGCTTGTACGAGTTGACCGTGGGGTTGGTGATGGCGCTGATCTCGCGCGCGTGCGCCAAGATGCCGGCCATGTAGTGCTTGGCGATTTCGGAGAGGTGGTACTTCTCGTCGTCCTCGCCCCAAAAAACGTTGTTGCCGTCGTGGTCGAACAACGACTGATGCAAAAACATGGCGCTGCCGTCCTCGCCCGCCAGCGGCTTGGGCATAAAGGAGGCGTGGCAACCGCTCTCGTAGGCCTGCTGCTTAATGATGAGTTTGGCCGTGGTGATGGCGTCGGACATGCTCAGGGCCTCGGCGTGACGCAGGCTCATGCCGTGCTGCGAGCGACCGGCGGCGTGGAAGGTGTACTCCACGGGCACGGACATCTTCTCGAGCGTGAGGACCGTATTGCGGCGCAGGTCGCGAGCGGCATCGCTCACCGAAAGATCGAAGTAGCCCACGTTGTCGAGCGGCTCGGGGGTGTGCTCGTCGGGGAAGTAGTAATACTCCAGCTCGGCACCCACGTTGAGCAGATAGCCAGCCTTCTCGGCCTTGCGGAACATGCGGCGCAAGGCATCACGCGGGTCGCCGGCAAACGGCTTGCGATCAGGAGTGCACACGTCGCAGAATACGCGGGCGACGCCGTTGTGGCTCGGGCGCCACGGCAGGATTTGGAAGGTCGAAGCATCGGGGAATGCGAGCATGTCGGCTTCCTCGGGCGTTGCAAAGCCCTCGATGGCCGAGCCGTCAAAGCCGATACCCTCCTCAAAAGCGACCTCGAGGTCCTCGGGGCTGATGGCAAAGTTCTTGAGGCGGCCGAGAATGTCGACAAACCACAGACGCACAAAGCGGATGTCACGCTGTTCTACGGAGCGGAGTACGTAATCGATGTTCTGCTGGTTCATGTCGCTCCCCTTTCTTTCGGGCGGGTTTCGACTGGTCTATATCGCAGATACTATCGCAGAAAAATGTTTCCGCAGGGTTAAAGCGTATCAAGCGCT
>CAUGKA010000015.1 GCA_959599615.1 uncultured Collinsella sp.
CATCGCCAGAATGACCGTAGCGGCACCGGTGACGATGTCGCCGCCGGCCCAGATGCGGGGATCGGTGGTCTGGCCGGTCTCCTCGTCGGCAACGATGTAGCCCCACTTGTTGAGCTCCATCTTGCCGCCGATCTTGGCAGCGAAGGGGTTGGCGTTGGTGCCGATAGCCGAAATAGCGACGTCGCAGGGGATCTCCTCGATGGCGCCCTCGATGGGCACCGGGCGACGACGGCCGGACTCGTCAGGCTCGCCGAGCTCCATCTTCTGGACCTTGACGGCGCACACGGAGCCGTCCTCGCCAGCGACAAACTCGAGCGGGGAGACGAGCGGCAGAACCTCGACGCCCTCGGCCTTAGCATGGTGCAGCTCGGCGCGACGGCAGGGCATCTCGTCCTCGGTACGACGGTAGGCGATGATGGCGTGCTCGGCGCCCAGGCGCTTGGCGGTACGGACGGCGTCCATAGCCACGTTGCCGCCACCAAAGACGACGACGTTCTTGCCGTGCTTGGTGGGGGTGTCGTACTCGGGGAACTTGTTGGCCTTCATCAGGTTCACGCGGGTGAGGTACTCGTTTGCGAAGAAGACGTTGGGCAGGTTCTCGCCGGGGACGTTGAGGAACTTGGGCAGGCCAGCGCCGGTCGCCACGTAGATAGCGTCGAAGCCCTGCTCGAACAGCTCCTCGGCCGTGGCCATGTTGCCCACGACGGAGTTGTACTCAAACTTGACGCCCATGTCCTCCAGGCCGTCAATCTCGCGCTTGACGACTGCCTTGGGCAGACGGAACTCGGGGATGCCGTAGACCAGCACGCCGCCGCCGGTGAAGAAGGCCTCGAAGACGGTGACGTCAAAGCCGTTGCGGGCGAGCTCGCCGGCACAGGTGATGCCGGACGGGCCGGAGCCGACGACGGCGACCTTCTTGCCGTTCTTGGGGGCCATCTTGGGCGTGGAGGCGAGCTCGGGGCGGTCACCCAGGAAGCGCTCGAGCTGGCCGATAGCCACGGGCTCGGACTTCTTGCCACGGATGCACTTACCCTCGCACTGGTTCTCCTGCGGGCAGACGCGGCCGCAGATGGCGGGAAGCATGGAGTCCTCGCGGATGGTATCGAGAGCGCCGCCGAAGTCCTTCGCGCGGATCTGCTCGATAAAGCGGGGAATGTTGATGTTGACGGGGCAGCCCTCAACACAGAACGGCTTCTTGCAGTTGAGGCAGCGCTCGGCCTCGGCCAGCGCCATCTCCTCGGTGAAGCCCTTGTCGACGGGGCGGAAGTCGCAGGCGCGCTCGGCAGCCGGCTCCTCGTTATCGGGGGTGCGGGGCGACTTCATATCGGCAACGAAACGACCGTTAACTAGTGGCATGCGCAGCTCTTTTCCTCATAGGCCTTGAGGGACTCGCCCTCTTCGGAACGGTAAGCGGCCTGGCGGGCACGAAGGTCATCCCAGTCGACCAGGGTGGCATCGAAGTCGGGGCCGTCGACGCAAGCGAACTTGGTCACGCCGCCCACCTCGACGCGGCAGCAGCCGCACATGCCGGTGCCGTCAACCATGATGGGGTTGAGCGACGCGGTGATGGGGGTGTCGTACTTCTGGGCGGTGAGGGTCGAGAACTTCATCATCGGAACGGGGCCGACGCAGAAGACCTGGCTCACGGCCTTGTCCTGCAGCAGGCGCTCCAGCGGAGCGGTGACAACGCCCTGCTCGCCGTAGGAGCCGTCGTCAGTGGTGATGTGGATGTGGTCCTCGTCGAGGAGCTCGCGGAACTGGTCCTCCATGAGCAGGAGGTCCTTGGTGCGGGCGCCCATGATGGCGTGCACCTCGTGACCGGTCTCGACCAGGTGCTTGGCGACCGGGAAGGCAATTGCCAGGCCGACGCCGCCGCCAATGACAGCGCAGGGGCCCTCGGCCATCTCGGTAGGAACGCCCAGCGGGCCCACGACGTCGCGCAGCGACTCGCCGGCCTCGTAGGTGGACAGCATCTCGGTGGTCTTGCCGATCACCATGAAGATGAACTCGACCCAGCCCTCGTCACCGTTCCAGCCAGCCAGGGTAAACGGGACACGCTCGCCCGTCTCGTTGGCGCGGACCATGAGGAACTGTCCGGCGTGCGCATGTTTGGCGATTGCAGGCGCCTCGATGCGGAACTTGAACACCTTCTCCGAGAACTGCGTCTTCTCCAGGATCTTATACATAGAACCCCTCTCTTGTTAGGGCTACCGAACCGTGCCTCCACGGAAAAGGACGGTGGCCCGAATAAAACCGTACGCGCACAGGCGTTGTGCAGACATACGGTGCAAATTATACCCTCATGGACATGCTGTTTACGTGTGTCTTCGGCGGTTGGGAAAAGGGTTTATCCACTTCGACCTACCAAATAGGGATAGGTTTATTTTGGTCGGTTTTATCAGGCAAAACGGCAAAGGGGGCCGGCCTCGGGTTGTGATGAGGCCGGCCCCCTTTGGGGTGTTATGCGTGTATGGCGGCGCGGGGTTTATTGCGATGCGGCCACCGGGGCGTTTCCGCAGATAAAACCTGCCAAAATAAACATCCCTAAACGGTAGGTTTTAGTGCTTGCCGTTGGCGGAGGCGGCGCCGTTGACGTGGTCGCGGGCGTAGATTACGCCGTGGACGATGGCCAGACCGGCGGCATCTGCGGCGCGGGCGCAGGTGTCCTGGAAGTCCTCGGCCTCGCGGGCGCGCAGCTGCTTGAGCACATAGTCTGCCACGGCCATCTTGCCGGGAGGGTTGCCGATGCCGGTGCGGATGCGACTAAAGTCGCGGCTGCCCATCTTGTCGATGATGGAGCGCAGGCCGTTGTGGCCGGCGTGGCCGCCGCCCACCTTGACACGTACGTCGCCGGCGGGAATGTCGAGCTCGTCGTGGATTACAAGCAGCTCCTCGGCCTTGATCTTGTACTCGCGGCAGAGCTTGGAGATGGGGCCACCCGAGGTATTCATATACGACTGCGGCTTGACCAGCACGATCTGGCGCTTGCCGCCCTCTTCCTCGGCATCGTTGATATTGATGAGTGCGACCTCGGCGCCTGCCTGGTTTTTCCAGTACGTGACGCCGGCCTGACGGGCCAGCTCGTCGATCGCCTTAAAACCAGCGTTGTGGCGGGTCTCGGCATATTCCTCGCCAGGGTTGCCAAGTCCGGCAACCATGCGAATCTTAAGCGGCTGTGCAGCTGCCATGTTCATCCTTTCGTTGATTTGTCGCCTGCTATGGTGAGCGACCCTGTTGCCGCTGTCAAATGGAGGGTAATTGAGGGCGTTTTGGGGCGTTTGGACGGACGTCGAAATCCGAGGTGGACAGTTAGTTCAGATACGTATAAGTTCTGAGGACTCGAATTACTCAATTCAATGCCGATACGTTGTTTTGGAGCTTTAGTTAGTCCATATGGCGCTGTTTTGAAGTCTACCCTGCCTTCAAATAGGGCGAATGGTATAGAGATAGCTGCAAAACAGTCTAATTCAATGCGTCCATTTATACGTATTTGAACTAACTGCCCAGCCCTGCTCGACGGCGCACGGGTGATTCGCCGTTTAGACCGGCGCGAGGCCGGTTCCGGCCCGCAGAGCGTTGAGCCAAGCGGCCTGACGCTTGCGATAGCCCTTGATACGGTACCGGAATCGGACTCCTGCGAGTCGATGCATCGTTTGGGCGAAGGCTTCGAGTGCAACAAGGTCTTTCATTTGGTCGCGATTGATAACCAGAACGTGGATGCCCATGGCCTTGAGGCCATTATTTCGATTGCCATCGTGGATGCGAGCGTTTTGAAGCTCATGCCCAATTCCGTTGTATTCGTTGTCGACTCCGGCTGCCGGGCAATATAGGTCGCAGATGGCATAGGGGATGCCCGAGGACATGTTGACCGCAAGAGTATCGAAGTCGATTCGATGGTTGAGTAGCAGGCCTCCCATGGGCAGGCTGCAACATCCGAATCCGCCAAAGCGCATGGGCGCTCCGAGAACGGCAAACATTAGGGATTCGGCTGGGGATGCGGATCCAGCCCGGGCGAGTTTGACTGCCGTGCGAAACGAGGCGTATGAGCTACTTTTGGCGAACCGTGCGACCGCCTCGAGCTCTTCGATGGTCGTGGCGGGCTCGCATTTGTAGTGCGCCTGTTCATAGCGGGTTTCGTTCTGTTGTTCGGCCGCTGACTGGTTGCCCAGGCAATCAAGATCGCCCGTCGCTTCGTAGCCATCGCCCTTGGGCCAGATGTCGTCATGGGCAATGGGGTATGTTGCCCCGGGAGGAAGGGAGTAAGTTCCGACCAGTTCCATGAGAAGCATCAAGGTTTTGGCGACTGATTCATTTTTAGAACAAAGCATGGCTGTCATGGCAGGAGACGTTGCGTAGATGTCGGCCTCGACGTGCATAATTGCACCTTCAGGAAGCGGAGCGGAGAGAATATGCTGAAGAAGTCGCTTGTCGGGGCGTCGGTTGCCTTCGTTTGAAACGAGAAGATCGAGCAGCTCGGAATCATCTTCATTCCAGGCGTCGAGTATCGAAAGTGCGCCAAAGTCTATCGCGTCATTATTGGGAATGCAGCTAGCCAAGGCCTGTGCTTGCTGTTCACTATCAATGGAGCTCCAGGGTAGGGCAGAGTACGCCCGTCGTGCGCGACGAATTGCGCGGAGGGCGGAGAAATGTGAAATCACGGTCGTCATAGCTATAACGTACTAAGTTGGCGGCAGAATGCGACCGCCATACCGTTCTTTTCGCTCAGCGGGGTGCTGGGCGTCATGAACGGCCGGGTGTTAGGAAATCGGTGGAATCGGTTGAGGGGATTGCAGGAAATTGAGCTCTGCCGAGAAGGTTGACGATGGCTACTGGACAGTTAGTTCAGATACGTATAAGGCGGCGGGCGTTCGAGGTGTTTCTAAGGGCCTTCGAGGGCGATTTGAAGATAATATATGCGGCGGTTGTACTCGAAAACGATGAGCTTCGGGCGGCATGGCATCCGCCGGGGAGCTCAGAAGGCTCCGAACGGACCTTTGGAGCTTTAAAAAATACGTATCTGAACTAACTGTCCAGGGCGGATTGGCGAGGAATAGAAAAAGGGTCGGAAGCGAGCTTCCGACCCTTTAAAAACATCAAAGATGATGCGATACGCGTTGGACTACAGCGCGAAGTCGCCGCCGACGAGCGTGGAGACGGGCTCCTCGTGGTAAACGGCGGAGATGGCCTGAGCGAACTCCTCGGCGACCGAGATGGTCTTGATTTTGCCGCCGACCTCGACGGGGATGGCGTCGGTGACGACGCACTCGACGATGGGGGCGTCGTTCAGACGCTCGATGGCCGGACCGGAGAAGATGCCGTGGGTGGCGCAGACGTAGATGTCGCCGGCGCCCATAGCCTTGAGCTCCTTGACGTTGGCGCACAGGGTGCCAGCGGTGTCGATCATGTCGTCGTTGATGATGCAGGTCTTGCCCTTGATGTCACCGATGATGCCCATGACCTCGGCGGCGTTGTGGCGCGGACGGCCCTTGTGGGCGATGGCCAGGTCGCAGCCGAGCATGTCGGACAGCTTCTTGGCGGCCTTGGCGCGACCCACGTCGGGGGAGACGACAACCAGGTTGTCGGTGTCGAAGTGCATGTCGTTGTAGTACTGGCCAAACAGCGGCAGTGCGGACAGGTGGTTAACCGGGATATCGAAGAAGCCCTGGATCTGGCCCTGGTGCAGGTCGAGGGTGATGATGCGGTTGACGCCGGCACGCTCGAGCAGGTTGGCGACGAGGCGGGCGGTGATGGGCTCGCGCGGGCCGGCCTTGCGGTCCTGGCGGGCATAGCCGTAGTGGGTGATAACGGCGGTGATGGAGCGGGCGGATGCGCGCTTGGCAGCGTCGGTGGCGATGAGCAGCTCCATGAGCATGTCGTTGACGTTGCCGCCGGCCACGGACTGAATCAGGAAGACGTCGGCGCCGCGGACGGTCTCGTCGTAGCGGGCGTAAATCTCACCATTGGCGAACTGCTTTAGCGTAAGGCCCGAAAGCTCGACCCCAAGGTACTCAGCAATCTTCTGAGCGAGGGGACGGTTGGAGGAACCGGAATACACGCGGATGGACTTGCGCATATTCTCCGACTTCTCGGGATCATTAATCGGCATTACCCTTCTCCTTTATACATCGAATGCCATATAGATGCCTTGTTGCATTGTAACCGCGCGGCGGGGTTTATCGGGTCCTGATAACGTCTTTACCGCCAACGGACACGAACCGACCACTCATCCGGTTGCGCAGGTCACGATAGAAAAAGGAGCCGCCCCCATGGAGCAGCTCCTTTTGTGCTTGGTAAAACGTTATACCTCGTCGTCCTCGTGCAGGCGGCGGCGGTAATCGGCGGCCCAGCCCTCAATATTTACCTGACGGGCGCGGCCCAGACCAAGTGCGTCGGCCGGGACCGGCTCGGTGATGACGGAGCCGGCGGCCACGAGTGCACCGTCGCCGATCTGGGCGGGCGCGACCATCATGGTGTCGGAGCCAATGAAGGCATCCTTGCCGATGACGGTCTTGTGCTTGTGCACGCCGTCGTAGTTGCAGGTGATGGAGCCTGCGCCCACGTTGACGCCGGAGCCCATGGTGGTGTCGCCGATGTAGGACAGGTGCGGCACCTTGGAGCCCTCGCCGATCGTGGACTTCTTGATCTCCACGTGCGTGCCGGCCTTGGAACCGTCGAGCATGTGGGTACCCGGGCGCAGGTAGGCGCGCGGGCCGCAGTCGACGCCGTTCTCGATGACGGCCTCGATGGCGATGGTCTCATCGATGGTGCAGCCGCTGCCGACGGTGGTGTCGGTGAGACGGCTGTTGGGGCCGAGCTGGCACTCCTCGCCCACGGTGACGTGGCCGATCAGGTGCGTCTGCGGCCACACGACGGTGTCGCGGCCGATGGTGGCGTCGGGGCCGATCCAGGCCTGCGTGGGGTCGATGAAGGTAACGCCCTCGGCCATCCAGTGCTCGTTGATGCGGTCGCGTGCGATGGCGGTAAGCTGCGCGAGCTGGATGCGGCTGTTGACGCCCAGGCCGTCGCGGTAGTCGTCACAGTGGAAGATGGAGACCGCTTGGCCGTGACCCTTGAGGATTTCGAGCATGTCGGGCAGGTAGTACTCGGACTGCGCGTTGTCGTTGCCGATCTCGTTGATGTGGGCGGCGAGCTGTGCGCCGTCGAAGGCGTAGCAGCCGGCGTTGCACTCGAGCAGCGTGGCGGCCTGCTCGGGCGTGCAGTCCTTCTGCTCGATGATGCGCTCGATCTGACCGTCGGCACCCAGCTTGATGCGGCCGTAGCCAAAGGGATCGGGCGGGGTCATGGTCATGACGGTGCAGGCGAGCTCGCCGGTAGCGACGGTCTGCGCGAACTTGGCGACGGTGTCGGCAGTGATGAGCGGCAGGTCGCCGTTGAGCACCACGACGGGGCCTTGCGTGATGCCACAGGCCTCGAGCGCGACCTTCACGGCGTGACCGGTGCCCAGGCGCTCGGTCTGCTCGACGCACTCGACCTTGGTGGCGCTGTTGGCGTAGGCGCCATCGATGAGGGCGCGCATCTCGTCGGCGTGGCTGCCGATGACGACCACGACGCGGCTGCAGCCGGCCTTGATGGTGGCGTCGACGATCCACTGGACCATGGGCTTACCCAGGATCTTGTGCGAAACCTTGCAGTGGTTCGACTTCATGCGGGTGCCCTCGCCGGCAGCGAGGATAATTGCGGTTGCGTCCATGTGATCTCCTGTTACGTTATAGAGACGTGTGTTTGGAAACGATACACGGCGCAATATGATACCGCAGGCATATGATGAGCGCGTAACGTTTGGGCCGCGGCGGTTGAGGCTTGCGCCGCCGGCGTGGCGTTTGCACTGCTTGCGTGCGGCGTTGGCGGTGCTGCGGAGCTGTTGTTTGAGCGAGGGGACGGGGTGCCCGTGGACAACATACGAGAGGAGTTTGGCGGCGAGCCCGTCGCGGCATTCTCGATGTCGCATCCGGCTGTGCCGGCACTCTATATAGT
Source organism: uncultured Collinsella sp. (assembly GCA_959599615.1). Taxonomy (GTDB): domain Bacteria; phylum Actinomycetota; class Coriobacteriia; order Coriobacteriales; family Coriobacteriaceae; genus Collinsella. The sequence goes on from CAUGKA010000015.1 coordinate 7,996, forward strand.
GCTGACGCTGGGGCTCACTATGTTCTCGATGCAGCCGGTACTGATTGCGCTGTCACTTGCGGGCGGGCTGGCGTATGGATTTGCGACGCGTGGGGCTGCCCGCACGCTGGGCGCGCTCCGCTGGCAGCTGCCGGTGATTTTGATCGTCGCGGTGCTCAATCCGCTGTTTAGCGCCTCGGGCTCGACGGAGCTGTTCCGTATTGGCATGCGCGCGGTGTATCTGGAGAGCATGGTATACGGCCTGTGCATGGGAGGGCTGTTTGTGGCGAGCGTGCTGTGGTTTGAGGCGGCGGCGTCGATGCTCGAATACGACAAGGTGCTCGCGCTGCTGGGCAATGCCGCACCGGTGATTGCGCTCATGATCTCGATGTGCATGCGGCTTATCCCGCAGTTTTTGCGCCGCGGTCGTACGGTGTTGGCGGTGCAGGATGCGATTGATGTGCCGGGGCGTGCGCCGGCCGACCCCGTGCGTTCGCGCCTACGGGCATCGAGCGTGTTGATGGGCTGGGGCCTGGAAGATTCGCTGGAGCGTGCGGACGCGATGCGCTCGCGCGGGTGGGGTGCCGCGACGCGTCGTACGACGTATGCGCGGTATCGACTGGGGTGCAGCGACGTTGCCGCGCTGGTCGGGCTCGCGCTGCTTGGTGCTGCCGCGGTGGCGGTGGCGTGGACCGCGACGACGCAGTATTCGTTTTACCCGCAGCTTTCGGTGCCGGCGCCGTGGCCTGGCTATATTGTGTACGCGGCTTGGATGATGCTGCCTTGCGCGTCGCACGCGATTGATGAGAAGAGGTTTGGCTGATGTCTCGGTTGGATAGGGGCCCGGTGTCGGGCGCGGCGTGCGGCCCGGATATTCCGGCGATTGAGGTGCAGGGCCTTAGTTTTGCCTATCCCGGGGCCGGGGCACCGGTGCTCGAGGGGCTTGATTGGCGTGTTCCCCAAGGTGCATTTGCGCTGCTTGTTGGCGGTACCGGTTCGGGCAAGTCGACGCTACTGTCGCTGCTCAAGCCCGAGATCGCGCCGGCGGGCGAGCGCACTGGTGATGCGCGCGTGCTGGGCGAGAACGTTGCCGACATGGACGTGCGGGCATCGGCGGAGCGCGTGGGCTATGTGTTCCAGGATCCCGAGAACCAGATCGTGTGCGAAACCGTGTGGCACGAGATGGCGTTTGGCCTGGAAAACTTGGGGCTAGCACGTGATGAGATGCGCCGTCGCGTAGCTGAGACCAGCTATTTCTTTGGTCTGGAGGACTGGCTTCATCGCGATACCGATACGCTTTCGGGCGGCCGCAAGCAGCTGCTGTCGCTTGCCGCCGTCCTGGCGCTGCGTCCGCGTGTGCTGCTACTCGACGAGCCCACGTCTCAGCTCGATCCCGTTGCCGAGAAGAATTTTCTGCACGCGCTGTTTCGCGTGAACCGTGAGTTGGGCTGCACGGTTGTTGTGGCTACGCATCAACCGCGCCCAATGCTCGAGTATGCGACGTGTGCGTACCGGATTGAGGACGGTCGCGTGCGCGAGGTGGCGGATATGGCTTCTTTGGGACGCCGAGAATCGTTGTTTTCCGACGACATGTTGGGGTGGGGTGCCGTCCGATGTGCAAAAAACGGAGTATTCAGCAGGCGTGAGGACAATTTGGGCTCTCTGGAGCCGCCCGGGGACGTATCGAGCGCGAAAAAAAGTTCGGAATTGGACAAATCGTCCGAATTTGTGGCGCAAACGTCGCTCGAGAACGGCTCGGAAGCCTTCCCGCGCACGGATGGGAGCAGAATACTCCAAAAAATGCACGGCGGGTCGGCTACCACCCTGGCAGGGAGCTGGTTTCGCTACGATCGCGCGGGCGGCTGGGTTCTGCGCGGGCTCGACGTGGCGTTTTCGGCCGGTGCGGTGCATGCGATCGTGGGCGGCAACGGATGCGGTAAGTCGACGATGCTCTCGGTGCTGGCGAAGACCGCCAAGCTGCAGCGCGGCCGCATGGTGCGCGGGGCGGCCTCGGCTGCGCTGCTGCCGCAGAACCCCAAGGCCCTGCTGGTTGCCGAGACGGTGCGCGACGAGCTGATGGAATGGGCCTCGACCTGCGGATATGACGAGAACTTGGCGCGGGAGCGTGCGGCGCAACTGGGATTGGACGGCCTGGAGACGCGCCACCCCTACGATCTTTCGGGCGGGCAGCGTCAACTGCTTGCATTGGCAAAACTGCTGCTAATCGGCCCCGAACTGCTATTGCTCGATGAGCCCACCAAGGGTCTAGACCTGTTCAGCCGCCGCATCATCGCCCGCGCCCTGCGTGACCATGCGAAGGCTGGCGGCACCGTCATCATGGCCACGCACGATCTGGATTTTGTCGAGCAGGTTGCCGATGACATTGCCATGATGTTTGACGGTGAGATTGCCTGCATGGAGCCGCCGGCCGACTTCTTTGCCGACAACGTGTTTTATAGGGCGTGAGCGGGTTCGCGGGCGAGAACGGTCTTACTGCTTGAGCGCCGTGTACTGCTGAAGGAGCGCCATGAGCCCAACGCGGCTGTTGACCTGTGTTTTTCGAAAGATGTTCTCCAGATGCTTTTTAACGGTGCCGGTGCTGATGGATAGCTCTTCGGCGATGGCCGCATTGTCCATGCCCGATAACACGCAACGACACACATCGATTTCGCGCGCTGAGACGTCGTAGTCGTGAGCAAATACGATTTCAGACGAACTGCGGTCGGCGCGTACACGCCATTTTGATAGTCGGTTTGTGAGGTGCGGTTCGATGAGCTCAAGGATTTGAACTTCACGATCGCTAAAGTCGCCTTCTTCTTTCTTGCGATTAAGATTGAGCGATCCCAAAAAGCCCTCGTCATTAAAGAAACTGACGTTGACGACGTGGCGGCCGCCAAGATAATCCTTCATATAACTGCTGTCGATATCGCCAGGGCTGAGCTGATCGGACTCGCGCAGCACCGTCGAGCGCGTAAGATTGCGGTGGGCGACGATCATGTCCTGCTGCCAGTACTTTTCGGTGTAGAGCTCGAGCATCCCAGCGGGGACATCGATGCCAAGAGGGTCAAGAAAGACGCGCGTTTTCCATTCTTGCGGGGTGGATACGAGATCCCTGGAAAGGTCGCTCAGGAAAAATGCAGCCGACTCGTAGGGGATGAGAAAACGCAGCTTTTTGAGGACGGTCGAGCGAAACTCGCGGTCGCTGTCGATGGAATTAATCGAAAGCACGAGATCGATTAAGCAGAGCCATTCAGAATCGGACAAAAAGCTCAAGATGACCTCCGATGAGATTGCGTAGTGGTTTAGCTGGCATTTTAGTTAATTTGCGTAGAGATACTACTCCTTTTTTCGAATGATGATAAGCCGTTAGCCGAATGGTTTCGGTGAGGGGCCAATCGCAAAATATGAATACCTAAGAGCCAGGGCCCGGTTCTCCAAGCTGTTTGATTATTCCGACTTATTAAAGGAGTCATCATGGAAGAGAAGCTTCCTTCATGGCGTTGGGCGATTGTTTCAGTCGTTTGCTTGCTGTGCTTTATGGCTAACTACATGCAGTACCAGGTCTCGGCACTCGCCGTCGAGGTCATGCCTATGCTCAATATCGATACCGTCGGCTTTTCGATGCTGTTCCTCGTTCCTATGCTTACCGCCGTTTTCTTCTCAATTCCGCTGGGTGCCCTTGGTGACCGTATCGGTTCTAAGAAAGTTGTCACGGTTTGCACCGCAATTTCGGTTGCCGGCGGTTTTCTCCGTTGCTTTACGCTCGATTCGTTCACGATGCAGATGGCATCGATGTTCCTGATTGGCATGGGAATCTCGGCACTCAACGCCAACCTCATCAAGGTGCTCGGCACCTGGTTCCGTGAACAGACTGGTTTCGCCATGGGCTTGTTCTACGCGGCTTCGTGCGTTGCCATCGTTGTCGCTCAGATCTGTGCTGGCTTGTTCGGCAGCGTCTTTAACTCTTATATGGTCGCTGCTGTCGTCATGACCATCTCCTGGGTTCTTTGGATTGTGCTTGACCGAGATGTGCCCGAGGGGCAATCGCTCCCCGAGCCCGAGCCCGTGCTCGACTACCTTAAGGTTGCTATCAAGAGTCCTGGCGTATGGCTAATCTCCGCTGGCGTCGGTTTTGGACTTGCTTCTACCACTGCCTATGCCGGTTTCCTGCCTCAGGCGCTTCAGCTTGGCAAGGGCATAGACGTCGCCACTGCTGGTTTCATGGCCGCAATTGTTACCGTTGGCAGCTTTTTCGGCTGCATCGTGGGGCCTGCGTTCTGCGATAAGCTTGGAAAGTTCAAGGGTTTTCTCATCGTCACTACTCTCATCGGTGCCATATCGATGTTCGTGACGTGGTACACCCCGGTCGGCTTCCTTCTGTGGACGATTTTGGTCATCAATGGCTTCTTTACCGCCATCAACGGCCCGATTATGCAGTCCATGCCTGTTCTCCTTCCCGAGATTGGTGATAAGTATGCCGGTTCCGCTGGCGGTATCGTGGGCACCATCTCCCTGCTCATGAGCTATTTCCTGCCCATCGGTATCTCTGCCGTTGCTGGTGCCGACTACACTGTGAACATGGGTCTCGAGAGCCTCTGCTTCCTGCTTTCCGTAGTTCCGGTTTTCTTCCTGCCCGAGCTCGGCCGCAAGGCCATGCAGGCTGCCGCCGCTAAGGATGGTGAGTAGCCATGGAGGCGGTAGTTCCCGCTGATATCGTCCTCAAGACGGCGGCGTTGTTTACTGCCGAGGAACTTGAGCCTCACGCCGGATGCGTTGCAGTTCGCGGCAGCGAGATCGTGGCTGTGGGCTCGCCCGACAAGGTGCAGCCGTTTATCGGTCCCGATACCGAGGTCATTGACGCCGGCAACAAACTGGTCATGCCCGGATTCAACGATTCGCACATGCACTTTGCGCTCGGCTCAATCCAGAAGGATGAAGACTTCTGTTGCGATCTGATGTTTCTGCCGAGCGAGCGGGCTTGCGTGGATGCTGTTGCCAAGTTTGCCGCCGAGCATCCTGACAATCCGTGGATTTACGGCCAGGGTTGGTATTCGCCTGCATGGGAAAACCCGATTGACCCTGATTGCCGCAGCCTCGATGCACTCGATATCGACCGCCCAATCGTGCTTTCGGATTTTTCGATGCACGTGGTGTGGTGCAATACCGCCGCGCTTAGGGCGGTTGGTATTGATCGCAATACACCGACGCCTGAAGGTGGTCTTATTCGCCACTTTGACAACGGCGAGCCGAATGGCTTTTTATCCGAGCCCCAGGCGACGAACATCTTGCTCGATGTTGTGCTCAATAAACCGGATCTTGATGCTTCGCTGCTCAAGTCGATGCGCAAGTTTAACAAGCTCGGCATCACTTCGATTGGCGATATGTATCCTTTGGGCGTGACCACGCCCGGCGTGTACGACATCTATGACCGACTGGCGAGCGAGGACCTGAGCACGCTGCGCATCAGCTACTATTCTGCGCTCGATGCTCCGATGGCAGAGTCGCAGGCGCTGCGTGCGCGTCATCACAGCGAGCGCGTGCGCATGGCGGGTCTCAAGTACATTTTGGACGGCTGTCCCGAGGCCTACACGGCCTACATGCACGAGCCGTATCTTAACGCCCCCACGGGAAAGGACTTCCGCGGCGAGCCGGCGTGCAACCAGGAGACGCTTGACTGTATGGTGCTCGAGGCCAACAAGAATGGTTTCGATGTTCGTATCCATGCTATCGGCGACGCATCGGCCACGATGATTATCGATGCCGTCGAGCGTGCCGAGGAGGTGTGCGGCAACAAGGGGGCGCGTTTTGCTATCGAGCATACAGATAACCTGAAGCTCGAGGATATTGCTCGCATGAAGCGCCTGGGCATTAATGCTGCGATTCAGCCGCAGCATCCCATCGGAGGCCTTGGGCAGGGCGTGTACGAGGAGTCTCTTGGCGAAGAGCGCATGAGCCACATGTGGCGCTATAGGGAAGAGGCCGATGGCGGAATCCACTTAGGGCTTGGTACTGACTGGCCTGCGGTGATGTCAATCGATCCTATCGATACCGTGTATGCTGCGGTGACGCGTAGCGAGTTTGACGGGCACCCGGCGGAGGGATACTTCCGCGAGAATGCCCTGACGCTCGGCGAGACGCTGCAAGCGCACACGCTCGGCTCAGCATATGTCGAGGGCTTTGAGCGCCGTTTGGGCAGCCTTGCCGCCGGCAAGCTTGCCGATATCGTCATCCTGTCGGGCAATCCGTTTGAAATGAGCCCGATGGCGCTTCGCGATCTCGAAGTCGAGACGACGATCTTTAACGGACGCGTCGTCTATCGCAAGGATGAAGCATAGATAGGGTGATGAACGTGAGCAAAGGGACGGTCGAAAAATATGCCCTGCTGTTTGTGGTGTGCGGCATCGTGTTTGCTGCGAACTACGCGCAGTATCAGGTGTCGGGATTGGCACATCTGGTTGTGTCGGACCTGCATCTGACCTCGGCCGAGTTTTCAGCCGTCCTGTTTGCCCCGTTTGTTCCTGCCGTTGTATTCGGCATGCCTGTCGGCGTTTGCGCCGATCGATATGGCGTGAAGGTGCTCGTATTCATCGCATCGGCGATTTCTGCAATTGCAGCGGTTGCTCGCGCGGAGTGCGCATCGTTTGCGACGCTGTTCATGGCGACCATGCTTCTGGGCGCGGCACCATGCGTCGTGAATGCCATCGTTCTAAAAGTGCTTGGTCCCGCTTTTGGCGGAGAAACCGATAGGGCCATGGGATGGTTCTACGCTGCGGGGTCGGGCGGAATCGCCTGCTCGCTTGCAACCTCTCCTCTCTTTGCAACGCCCGGACGAGCATATGCCCTTGCTGCCGTTTTATTTGCCATGTTTGGATTGCTGTGGCTGCTGGTTGCGCCATCGGCGGATGTTCTGCAGACTGCAGATGGCCTTGGCGTTCAGGGTGCGGAGCCTGCTTCGTCGTCGGCAAGTGCGTTTGCGACGGTAATCAAGATGCCGATGGTTTGGCTCGTGGCGATACTGCTTGGAGTCGCCCTTGCATCGGCTACGGCGTACTCGGGCTATCTTGTTTCAGCGCTTGAGGCTTCAATCGAACCTCAGGTCGCCGGGCTTCTTGCCTCTTTCGTGACGCTTGGGTCGATTGTCGGCAGCGTGGCCGGTCCCTACGCGCGAGCGCAATTTGGCGACTATCGCGTGTTTATGGCCATCGCCGCAATGGCGGGGAGTGCCCTTATGTGGGCCGGAGAGGCTTTTGTCTCTCAGCCTTCTGTCGGGCTCATGTTTGCGATTGGCGTTTCGACTGCCGTCGCCGGTCCGGTCGTTCAGTCGCTACCCTACATGTTGCCCGAGGTGCGCGAGGGGCTTGCAGGAAGCGCCGGTGGCGTGGTGAGCACCGTTTCGCTGGGGCTTACGTTTTTGATTCCCGTGGCCCTCTCCTTCTGCATTGGCGAGAGCTATGAAACGCTTCTATTTGGGTGCGCTGTTTTGTTTGGCGCGACGGCGCTGGCGTCTCCATTCCTGCCGTCTCCCGATTCACTTATGTAACACCTGTTTTCGCCCTTTGGGCCTGGCCGACAAGGGCAAAAGGAGTTGGTCTACTTGACACTAAAAAAGAGTACCGCTGTGACCATTCTCAACGGCATCGTTAATCCTCTATTCATGTGTTCATTTCTGCCTATTGTTGAGGGAAAGCCTGGCTTAGATTTTCAGGGACTTACTGGTTTCTGGGGGCAGCTTATTCTGGCCATCGGTATTGCACAGTTCGTGGGTTTTTTGCCGCTCTTTGGCAAAGCAATTGAGACGTGCGTTGAGTTTTTTGGTTTTGATCGGAACACTCCGGGCGCACGGATTTGCGGAACCGTTGTGGGCGCTACTCTGCTCTTCTGCATTATCGGGCTATTTGAAGTCGCGTTTCAGTCAGGCGTTGGCGTTATCGACGGTGTGCCGTTTTTCTCGCGTTGGGTTCGCCTCGTGGTGGGCGGATGGGCCTTTGTCGTTGTGGGCGGCTTGCTGTTTGATCCCTTTGTCGCGGCCATTGCCGCTAAAGTTACGGGCGAATAGCGCCAAGACCGGTCGCGTGGCGAAAGCCTGATCGACTGGCAGCCAAGGCCGGCCGGGGGATTGGTCGGCCCCATTTTGCCCGTGCTACCATAAACGGACATTCGTTTGATGGGGGCTGCCGTTGTCGCGCGTCTTGCAACATATGGAAATCCCGCTGCTGCTGGCGGTTCCTGCGGTGATGGCTGCAGCGTTGCTGGCAGGTATTGAGCAGGCGGCGCTTGCCATGCTTGTCGTGGTGGCGCTGGTGCTTGCGCTGTTCTTTGCGGGTTACGAGGCGTCGCGCCCGGGCCTGCGCCAGATTATGCCCACGCTGGTGTTGGCGGCGTTGGCCGCGGCGGGGCGCATCTTGTTTGGCCCCATTCCCGACTTTAAACCGGTGAGCGCCATCGCCATTATCGCGGGGGCGACGCTTGGTCGCCGCAATGGTTTTATGGTTGGCGCGTTGGCAGCGCTGACCAGCAATTTCTTTTTTGGGCAGGGCATGTGGACGCCGTGGCAGATGTATGCCTGGGGTCTGGTGGGCTATATCGGTGGCGCACTGGCGCATGCGGGCGCGTTTGACCGCGCCGATGGAACCGTGCGAATGCCGGCACTGTTGGCGTATGGCTTTGCGTCGGGCTTGCTGTATGGCGTCGTGATCAACGCGTATGACATCATTGGTTTTGTACAGCCGCTTACTTGGGCGGGTGCCGTGGCGCGTCTTGCCACGGCAGTGCCGTTCGATATTACGCACGGCCTTGCGACCTGCGTGTTTTTGGCCGCCTTGTACAAGCCTTGGTGCCGTCGCATTAACCGTGTCGTCGTGAAATACGGGCTGTAGGGCTGGTTGCGCCGGGGCGGGAATCAATACTGCCGAAGTGCCATTCCAAAACTATGCCGGTTTACGGGGCTAGATTGGCGCGGGCCGACTATACCAGCATTTTTCGAAATAGGGCACACCGTCTACCTGCGGTTTTATTATCTCGGAATTGCATATGGTTGGGGGTTCGCGATTCAGCCCCGTAAACCGGCATAGTTTTGGAATGGCCGGCTGATATGACGGGCATCGTGGCCCTCAGAGAGCCAAATTGATCCGTTTCCTTTCGCCTCCAGGCGTTCCCAGGGAATCAGCTGGACCCGCCCGCCACGAAATCGGTCTATCTACTACGTTTGGCCCGACACCCCCAACCACAACCGTGTTTTATGAAAAACCGCAGGCTTTCTACCTGCGGTTTTCTTTTTGCGTTGTTCGCTGTGGTTGAGGGTGGTGGCTTAAACGTAGTAGATGGGCGTGTTTCGTGGCGGATGGGTCACGCGGACACCCTCACGAGGCCCAAAATGATCCGTTTTCCTTCGTCTCCGGGGGCAGCTGGAGTTAGAGCTCCAGCGTGAGGGTGACGGGGCAGTGGTCGCTGCCGAAGATGTCGCCGCGGATGCCGGTGTCGCGTACGTTGTCGGCGATTGCGTCGCTTACCAGGAAGTAGTCGATGCGCCAGCCTGCGTTGTTCTTGCGGGCATTAAAGCGATAGCTCCACCAGCTGTAGACGCCCTCGACGTCGGGGTTTGCCGCGCGCCAGGTATCGGTAAAACCGGCGTCGAGCAGCTCGGTAAACTTGCCGCGCTCTTCGTCCGAAAAGCCCGCGTTGCCGCGGTTGGACTTGGGGTTCTTAAGGTCGATCTCCTCGTGCGCCACGTTAAAGTCGCCGCAGGTCACGACGGGTTTGCCGGTCTCGCGCTCGAGCGCGTTCAAAAAGCCGCGGTAAGCATCGTCCCAGGCCATGCGCACGTCGATGCGGGCGAGTTCATTTTGGGCGTTGGGCGTATAGACGTCGACAAACCAAAACTTGTCGAACTCGAGCGCGCAGACGCGGCCCTCGGTTACGGCTTGGGCGACGAGTGCGGCCGCCTCACCCTCGCCGGCGTAGGGTAGCAGTGCGTCGGCGCGCAGCACGCGCAGCGGTTCCTGGCGGCTAAAGACCGCAGTGCCCGAATAGCCTTTACGCTCGGCGTAGCTCCAGGTTTGGTGATAGCCGGGCAGGTCAATATCGACCTGGCCTTCTTGCAGCTTGGTCTCTTGCAGCGCCAGGATATCGACGTCGAGTTCTTGCGCGATCTGGATAAAGCTCGGGTCCTTTTTGAGCACGGCGCGCAGGCCGTTGACGTTCCACGAGGCGAAAGTGTAAGTCTGAGGCATGGTGTCCTTTCGACGGGGTTGGCAGGCTTAAGATTAGCGCAACAGGGGCGGGGTGGGCTCCGTGGGCGACGGCGCAATCGCAGCCGCCCCGACCAACATGGACGGAGGACAAACATGACGCAAGCGATAACAGATCCCAAGCAGGCCTCCACCGCGCTGGCGGAGCTGTTCAATACCCACGGGCGTGTGGTGTTCTTTGGCGGCGCTGGTGTTTCCACGGCAAGCGGCATTCCCGATTTCCGCAGCGTGGACGGCCTGTATCACCAGCAGTTTGCCTATCCGCCCGAAACCATGCTGTCGCACAGCTTTTACGAGACACATCCGGCGGAGTTCTTCGACTTTTACCGAACCAAGATGATCGCGCTTAACGCTAAGCCCAACCGCTGCCACACCAAGCTGGCCGAGCTGGAGCGCGTCGGCAAGCTTGATGCCGTGGTGACGCAAAACATCGACGGCTTGCATCAGATGGCGGGCTCGCAGCGCGTGTTTGAGTTGCACGGATCGGTCCATCGCAACATTTGCCAGTCGTGCGGCGCGGTCTATAGCGCCGAGTGGATTTGCTCGCGCGAGCACGAGGACGCCGCGGGCGTGCCCGTGTGCCCCGCGTGCGGTGGTCGCATCAAGCCCGATGTGGTGCTCTACGAAGAGCCGCTCGACGAGCGTGTGTTGACCGGTGCCGTTGCCGCCATCGCCGCGGCCGATGCCCTCATTGTGGGCGGGACCTCGCTCGTAGTGTATCCGGCGGCGGGCCTCACGCGTTACTTTACCGGCGATACGCTGGCCATATGCAACCTTGCTCCCACCGATCAGGATGCAAATGCCGACCTGCTGATTTCTTGCGACATCGCGGCCGCGTTTGCGTTCTAGCCCGCGCGCGCGGATACAATAGAAAGACTAATTGCAAAGCGACCCCGCCGCCAGCTCCCCAAGCTCGGCGGCGTGGGCATTTTAGGAGGATGTTCATGGCGAACGACAGCAAGACATGGCGGTGCGGAAAGTACGAGCTCAGCTTTGACCGTCCGCGCATCATGGGCGTCCTCAACGTGACGCCCGATTCGTTTAGCGACGGCGGGGAGCACTTCGACCCGGATGCCGCCATCGAGTATGGTCTGGCGATGCTCGATGCCGGCGCCGACATCATCGACGTAGGCGGCGAGTCCACGCGTCCCGGCTTTACCCCGGTCAATCCCGATGAGGAAGCGCGCCGCGTGCTACCCGTGGTGCGCGCGCTGGCCAAGGAGGGCGCCATCGTCTCGATCGACACGCGTCATGTGGCGGTTGCCAAGGCGGCCGTGCGCTGCGGCGCCTCGATCGTCAACGACGTGACCGGCTTCACCGATCCCAAGATGGTTGAGTTCGTTAAGACGAGCACCTGCGGCGTCATCGTGATGCATGCCGGCGAGGTCGCCGCGCCCACCCGCACGCACGCAACGGTGCAGCTCGATACCTCGGCAGCGGCGTTTGTTGCCGAGAAGGCGCGCGAGGCGGCTGCCGAGGCCGCGCGTGAGGCCGAGAAGCCGGCTCGCCGCCGTCGCGGCAAGTTGCTGGGTGAGCCCAAGGTTGAGGCCAAGCTTCCGGGCGGCGTGGTGCAGCCCTCGCTGCCGTTTGGTGAACCGGAGCCCGCGCCCGAGCCTGTTGACGAGCCAGAGACGACGACTGCCGAGCAGGCTGCCCCTGCCGCCGCTGCGCCCGAGACCGTGCCCGCAGCTACCGAAGCCGCACCAGAGCCTAACGACCACCTGGCAGCCATGATGCGCCGCAGTGCCCGCCGTGAGGAAGCCTATGTGCCCACCTCGCAGCTCCGCCGCTTTACCCTGCCCGATTCGGCGCCCATCATGCGCCGCGTCATGGGCTTTCTGTCCGACCAGGCCCGCGCGCTCATCCATGCCGGCGTGTCGCGCGACCGTATCTGCATCGATCCCGGCCCGGGCTTTGGCAAGACGGCCAACGAAGACATCGTCATCCAGCGCGAGACCGCCAAGATGGCGTCGCTGGGCTATCCGCTCATGTGCGCCGTGTCGCGCAAGCGCTTTGTGGGCGCCGTCTCGGGCGTGACCGATGCCGCCGCGCGCGATGCCGCCACGTTTGGTGTATGCCTGGGCGCCATCCAGGCCGGCGCCAACATCGTGCGCGTGCACGACGTTGCGGGCTTTGCGCAGTTCCTGAACGGTTACTGGGCCGTTGCCAAACCGCAGCCGCGCCGCGCGTTTGTGGCCGTGGGATCCAACTTGGGGCATCGCTGCGACAACATCCGTGCTGCGCGCGACATGATCGCCGAGATTCCACTCACCTGCGTGTCCAACTCCTCCAAGATCTACGAGAGCGAGCCGGCCTACGAGACGCGCCAGGACGCGTTTGCCAACGCCGTTATCGAGATTAAGACCGAGCTGGCGCCGTTGGTGCTGCTCGACGAGCTCATGAAGATCGAGGCCGAGCTGGGTCGCGACCGCTCCAAAAAGGCCAAGGCCAACGGTCCGCGCACCATCGACCTGGACCTGCTGTGGATGGATGGCGAGACTCAC
>CAUGKA010000016.1 GCA_959599615.1 uncultured Collinsella sp.
CTGACCGGTGGACGGCACCGAGCCGTCTGATGGCTTGAAGAAGGGGGAGGCCGCGAGGCCTCCCCCTTTTTTGCGTTTACGGGGTGTAAATGACTCAATTACACCAGACGATCTTGTTGTTTTCGGTATTGAGCCTTTATTTAAAGAAATTAAATCGTATAACAAGGGCAACTGCTATGGCCGCAATGATCATAAGCAGGATTGTCAGTTGATGCTGCTTGCGTCGTTTACTTGACGAAACGAAGATTGACTTTCCCTGTTTTGGCGTTTCGAGATAGCGAGCCGAATGCGTCAAGGTTTGCTTGGGTCGAGGCCCTCTTTGTTGATGAGCGGCGGATGCTTTCATCGGCTCATCACTAGCTGCGCTGTTTTTAGATAATGGTGCGTCTTTCAGATATACAGGGTCTCCCGAGGCGACGCCCATATGTTTGCGCCCCGTTTGCGCTTCTTCGAGTGTTTGATATCGGTTTCTTGTCACATATTTGGGCTCTGGGTCATTGATAGGCTCTTGCGAGATGTGGGGGCGATGGAATCGAATCGGTTGCGGGCTGGATGCTTCGTCCTGCTCCGGCATAAACGTGTTGTCCTGTTTTTGATCGTCCATGATGCCCTTAGTTCGTCATCAATATCGTGTATGCGCCCATTGTAAGCCAGCCGTCTAGTTTTGATGGGATTGCATACATTATTTAAGCCTACGTTCAAATTCCGTTTATTAGACAAAACCTTAGTCAACCAGACTTAGATATACTTATATAAATAGACTCAAAAAACTTTATAGTCGATGTATATATAAGAAGCGGCTGGGCATATATAACAGCGTCAAAAGAAGTCCCAGTCACCTAGAAGATGACTCGGCAGTCCTTACAAGGAGTGGTAAACATGGCAAGCATGGTTCCTTATCGTTCGGTTTTTGGCGTCCGTCCTTCTGCAAGTTCGCTGTTCGATTTGTTTGATGACATGACCGACCTGGCGAATAGCTCGATTGCCTCCAAGGCGTTCCCCGTTGACGTTGAGGACAAGGGCGATGGCTACGAGGTCAAGGCGTATCTTACCGGTGTCGCCAAGGATGACATCGACGTCGAGCTCAATGAGGGTCGCCTGTCGATCAGTGTGAACGTCGAGGAGAGCGCCGAAAACGAGGGCAAGAACTTCCTCCAGAAGGAGTTCGGCTCGTACAGCGCGACGCGCGGCGTGTATCTGAAGGACGCTTCGAGCGAGGGCCTTTCGGCTAAGTATGCTGACGGCATCCTGACCGTTACGGTTCCCAAGATTGTCGAGAAGAAGAACGTCACGAAGATTTCTATCGACTAACGATGGCTCTGCTTCAATCGAGAGTATGAATTAAGGGGGCTGGGAAGTGATTCCCAGCCCCCTTTTGTTGTCTTGAGTGGGCTATTGAATAGTTGTCGGTTGATACTGACTTGCAGGGCGTATCGAGAGCTTCCGTGGCCCTTGAAAACAGGTGGCTGAGCTGCCGAGTTCATCATCGAGACTTGCATCAAGCGCGTTGGCATAGCTTTTGACGGTAAGGCTTGGACGATTATTGTCCTGGCTGATATGCATGGCGATGAGCTGTTCGGTGCGATCGGTAACAAGTTCTCGCGCGGCTTCGGCGGCCTGGTTGTTGGAGAGGTGCCCCTTTGTGGACAGGATGCGCTCCTGAAGAAAGCGTGGGTACGGTCCTTCGCGCAACATAGTTACATCGTGGTTACTTTCGAGCGCGAGAACTCGACAGTCTTTGAGGATGCCTACGGCCTTGCTCGATAACTCTCCGGTGTCGGTGGCAAACCCAATGGAATCATCGAGAGCATTAAATCGATAGCCGACAGGATTGATGACATCGTGCGATGTTGAGTAGGTTTGCACGTGGATGCCGGCAATGGGGAGCGTGTCACCGGGGTCAAATTCCTCTACAGGCAGGTGCGCGAGGTTTTCTTTGCATGAAAGGGTGTCCCTGCTGGCAAAGAGGGGACCATGCCAGTGCTTGCACCATACCTCGAGCCCCTTGATATGGTCACCATGCTCATGGGTGATTACTAGAGCGGCGACGTCGTCTGCCGAGAGGCCAAGCTCCGCCATGCGTTTAAGTGTCTCGCGGCGGGACAGGCCGTTGTCGATCATGATGAGCCCCTGAGGCCCCTCGACGAGTGCGCAGTTGCCTTTTGAGCCGCTGCCGAGGATATGAAGGTGCAGACGAGACATAAGATTCCAAAGGATACAATGGGTGCGAACGAATAGAGGAGGAAGCAAATGCCAACGGTATCTCAGCACTATGGACATCATGCCGCGCCGAGGACGGATAAGAGCGCCCTGGCAACGCGGCAGGCCGCTGCCCCCGTAGTGCTCATGGTATCAGGCGGTGCGGACTCGACGGCGCTGCTCCTTATGGCTTGCACATCAAAGCTGGATATCCAGGACGGGCGCGGCGTCGCTCCCATTGCGCGCGAGCGATTGCACGTGCTGCATGTAAACCATCATCTGCGCGGGGAGGCATCCGATGGCGACGAGGCCTTTGTACGTGACCTGTGCGCGCAATACGGCTTGCCGCTGTGTGTTGAGCATGCCTATTTTGATGACGAATCGGGCAATATCGAGGCTGCGGCTCGCGAGGTGCGCTATGCCGCGGTACGGAGATATGTTCGCGAACTTTGTGCCGAATCGGGCGCACCGCGGACGGCGGCTCGTATCTGTACCGCGCATACTTCGTCGGACCGCG
Source organism: uncultured Collinsella sp. (assembly GCA_959599615.1). Classification (GTDB taxonomy): domain Bacteria; phylum Actinomycetota; class Coriobacteriia; order Coriobacteriales; family Coriobacteriaceae; genus Collinsella. Next base: position 2,717 of record CAUGKA010000016.1, read on the forward strand.
CGGAAACATTTTTGATGAACGCCATTAAGGGGTCGGGCCCGGCTGGGCTTTCGAGCATTCCCCGTCGAAGGAATATCGTGGTGCGCCCCTTGCTTGACCTAACTCATGGCGAGCTCGTGAACTATCTGCAGGTGCATGGTCAGCCATGGCGGGAGGATGAGAGCAACGAGGACGTTTCGTACCTGCGCAACTATGTGCGCCACCGGGTGATGCCGGTGGTGGCACAGCGCAACGCGAACGTCTGCAAGACGATTGGTGCCGCTTGCGAGATCCTGGGCGACGAGGATGCGTTTTTGTCTCAGCTTTCGGCACAGGCGTTTCGAAGCTGTCTGCGCAAGGAAGTGTCGGGTGCGCTGGTCCTCGACGCGCGCCGCCTTGCTGCGGCCGAGGTGGTGATTGCGCGGCGTATCGTGCGGTTGGCGATTAAGCGCATCGATCCCGACGCGCGACCGGAGATGCGGCACGTGGAGCGCGTGCTCGCCTGCGTCGCTGCGGGCTCGGGCTCGGTTACGCTTCCTGCGGGAATTGATGCCCGTGTGGAGTTTGGCATGCTGGCGTTCAAGGCCCCGGCGGCGCGCGAGGGTTTAGTGGCCGATTGGATCTCCGTTCCCGGTCGTCTGCCGCTGGGGGCGGGGCATATGCTGACAGCGGAGCCGATGGCTGTGGAGCCGGGGTGCGATATCGTGCACCGTGCCCGCGAGCTTGCTGCTGCCGGAAAGGTTGCGGCCTTGGTGGACGCGGCAGCCCTGGGGTTTGCCGACTGCGATGGCGAGCGGATGTTAGCCGGCTCGCGCGGGGAGATTCCCACCGAGGCACGATCGGCGCGCCTGTGGGTGGATAGCCCTGTGCCGGGAGACGTGATGTGCCCGTTGGGGATGAACGGCCGAAGCAAGAAAGTGTCAGACCTGTTGAACGAGGCGCGCATTCCTGTTTCAGACCGCTCTGGCGTACCCGTGGTAAGAACGGCTCCGGGGGGTGCCGTAGTATGGGTCGCGGGCGTTCGCGCGGACGAACGTTTTAAGTGCACGGCGGCGACGCGCGTGGCCTATCTGCTTCGCGTGGTTGACGCGGATTAGCTCCTCGCACCAGCTTTTCTGTGCGGCGTTGACGGTATTCCCGCGCTGATGGTGCGCGGGCTGGAAAATATACCCCGTGCGCTGCTAGAATGTGTAGTTCGCGTCCATACGGCGGTGTGTGGGCGATTAAGCACAAGAAAGGGTTGTCATGGCTTCTCAACATCCGGATATCGAGAAGGTTCTGTTTACGCAGGAGGATATCGACGGTATCGTCTCTCGCCTAGGCGAGCAGATTACTCGCGACTACGCGGGTAATGATCTGGTACTGATTGCGGTCCTGCGCGGCGCCGTGGTCTTTATGGGCGACCTGATGCGCAAGATCGAGCTGCCGACCAACATCGATTTCATGGCTGTTTCGAGCTATGGCGACGGTGTGAAGTCTTCGGGTATCGTGCGTATCATTAAGGACCTGGATATCGACATCCGTGGTCGCGACGTGCTGATCGTCGAGGACATTCTGGACTCGGGCCTGACCCTCAAGTACCTGATGAAGAACCTCGAGAGCCGCAAGCCCGCTTCTCTGGAGGTCGCCGCCTTCCTATGGAAGGACGTTGAGGACCGTACCTCGGCCGTCACGCCCAAGTATGTTGGAACCCATTGCCCCGATGCCTTTGTGGTGGGCTACGGCCTCGACTATGCCGAGCGCTATCGCAACCTTCCGTATCTGGGCATTTTGAAACCGGAGGTTTATTCGTAAGATGCCCGACGACCGTAACGATAACAATTCCCAGACTCCCCGGGAGCCTAAGATCCCGGGGATGCCCGGAGGCAAGAAGCCCACGCGTACGGGCTGGCTGTATTTTATTTTGGCTTGCGCGCTTCTGGGCTACGCCTTCTTTAACATGGGCTCCGGCTTTGCCAGCTCCAGCAATACCGTTAAGCTCGCGACGAGCGAGATGGTGAGTGCCATTAAGCAGGATCGCGTCGAAGATTTGACCTATACGGTTCAAGACGGAAGCGTGGCGGGTCATTACTGGAAGACGAAAAAGGACAAGGGTGATACGAGCGAGCTCAAGAGCTTCTCCTCGACCTATGTCGGCTCCGATTCGCTTGCCGAGCTTATGGCGGAGCACCCCGACACCAAGTACATCGTCAACACCAACGACCCCGATTTTTGGGGCGACTTGGCGATGAGTGTGCTGCCGACGATTGCCCTGATCGCCATCATGTTCTACTTTATGCGCCAGATGATGGGCGCCAATAATAGGAACATGCAGTTTGGCAAGACCAATGCCAAGACCAACGAGGCTACGCGTCCCAAGGTCAAGTTCGAGGACGTTGCCGGCGTGGACGAGGCAGTCGAGGAGCTCGAGGAGATCCGTGACTTTTTGAGCGATCCGGATCGCTATCGCAAGCTGGGCGCCAAGATCCCGCGTGGCGTGTTGCTGGTGGGCCCTCCGGGCACCGGTAAAACGTTGCTGGCCAAGGCCGTTGCCGGCGAGGCGGGCGTGCCGTTCTTTAGCATCTCGGGTTCCGACTTTGTCGAGATGTTCGTGGGTGTCGGCGCCAGCCGTGTGCGTGACCTCTTTAAGGAGGCCAAGTCTCAGGCTCCGTCAATCATCTTTATTGACGAGATCGATGCCGTGGGACGTCAGCGCGGGGCCGGTTTGGGCGGCGGCCACGACGAGCGCGAGCAGACGCTCAACCAGCTGCTGGTCGAGATGGACGGTTTTGAGGAAAGCGAGTCGGTCATCCTGATCGCCGCGACCAACCGCCCCGATATTCTGGACCCGGCATTGCTGCGCCCCGGTCGTTTTGATCGTCAGGTTACGGTCGACCGTCCGGATGTGAAGGGCCGCGAGCAGATCTTGCGCGTGCATGCCGAGAACAAGCCGATGGACGAGGACGTGAAGTTTGAGAAGCTCGCCCAGATGACCGTTGGCTTTACTGGTGCCGATTTGGCGAACCTGCTCAACGAGTCTGCGCTGCTGGCCGCTCGCCGTCATCGTTCCGTGATATCGATGGACGAGGTCGAGGAGTCGATGGAGCGCGTGATTGCCGGACCGCAACGCAAGGGTCGCGTGATGACCGAAGCCGAGCGCACCACGATTGCCTACCACGAGAGCGGCCACGCTTTGGTGGGCCACATCCTGGAGCACTCCGATCCGGTTCATAAGATCTCGATCGTCAGCCGCGGTCAGGCCCTGGGCTACACACTGCAGCTTCCGCAGGAGGATCACTTCCTCAAGACCAAGAACGAGATGCTCGACGAGCTCGCCGTGTTCTTGGGCGGTCGCGTTGCCGAGGAGCTCATGTGCGATGACATCACGTCGGGCGCGAGCAACGACCTGGAGCGCGCGACCAAGATGGCGCGCGAGATGGTCACGCGCCTGGGCATGAGCGAGGAGCTGGGCACTCAGGTCTTTGGCGAGGCGCAGCATCAGGTATTCCTGGGCCGCGACTATGCCGATCATCAGGATTACTCCGAGGAGACGGCGCGCCGCATTGATATCGAGGTTCAGCGCATCATGCGCGAGGCCCATCGTCGTGCTGTTGAGATCTTGGATGCCCGTCGCGATCAGCTCGATCTGATGGCGAAGGTGCTGCTTGAGCGCGAGACTGTCGAGGGCGATGCCGTGAATGCCCTGCTCGATAACGAGTGGGACGCCTATCTTGAGCGCGAGGGCGATATCCTGGCGGCCAAGGAGGAGCGCAATGCCAAGGCGGCCGGCATGCCGACCAAGAAGCGCGCGCCTCGTATGAGCGAGGAGGAGCTGGCGGCTGATGCCGCGGCCTTTGCGCAGGCGGCCATGCAGGAGGATGCCGAAGCCACATCCGATGATGCCGGCGATGACCATGTCGTCAACGCTGGCGGCAACACCGACGCCGACAAATAGTTCTTGTAGCGAAAGCCTCCGCGGGGAAACCTGTGGAGGCTTTTCTTTTAAGCGATATGTTGATTGGGGACAGACTTAAATGAGCGTTTTCACGCATTTAAGTCTGTCCCCAATCAACATTGCTGCGGCACTTTGCTCAGCTAAAGCGTACAATAGCGCCTATGCGAAAGGGGAACAGATGATCAACGAAACTATGTATGCTCGCGGTGCGGAAAGCTCCATCATCCGTGAGATCTTTAGCCATGGCCTTGAGCGCAAGGCACAGATCGGTGCGGAGAACGTATTCGATTTTTCGCTGGGCAACCCGAGTGTTCCGGCGCCCGCTGCTGTTGCTGAGTCCATTAAGAAGGCATTGGAGCTGCCGAGCGACCAGCTGCATGGATACACGCCTGCGCCGGGTCTGCCGCAATGTCGAGCGGCCGTCGCCGACTCGCTCAACCGTCGCTTTGGCACGAGCTATGAGGGCAAGGACGTCTTTATGACGGTGGGTGCCGCGGCTTCGCTCACCTGCACGCTCAACGCCGTTACGAACCCGGGCGATGAGGTTGTTGTTATCGCCCCGTACTTTCCGGAGTATCGCGTGTGGATTGAGAAGGCCGGCTGCACGTGTGTTGAGGCGCTCGCCGATGAAGATACGTTCCAGCTGAGCGTGAGTAACGTGCTCAAGGCGATTACCGATAAGACGGCTGCCGTCATCATCGACTCGCCCAACAATCCGACCGGTGCCGTATATACACGCGACACGCTGACGCGACTGGCCAATGTTCTGCGCGAGGCCAACGCTCAGCGCGATCCCGAGAATCCGATTATGCTCATCTCTGATGAGCCGTATCGCGAGATTGTCTATGGCGCCGAGGTGCCTTGGGTGCCTTCGATCTACGAGCACACCATCGTGTGCTACTCGTATTCCAAGTCGCTTTCGCTACCGGGCGAGCGCGTCGGGTGGATCCTGGTTCCCAATACGAATCCTCAGGCAGCTCGTCTAATGCCCGCCGTTGCCGGTGCCGCCCGCACGCTGGGCTTCGTGTGTGCACCGGCCCTCTTCCAGCGTGTAATCATCAACTGCATTGATGAACCGAGCGATGTCGAGGCCTATGCGCGCAACCGCACCGCGCTTACCGATGCACTAGCGGAGTACGGCTACACCTATGTTGAGCCGGATGGTGCATTCTACTTGTGGGTGAAGGCGCTGGAGCCCGATGCGAATGCGTTCTGCGAGCGCGCGAAGAAGTACGAACTGCTCGCGGTGCCTTCGGATAGTTTTGGCATGCCGGGCTGGTTCCGCCTTGGCTACTGTGTGAGCTACGAGACCATCGTCAATTCGTTGCCTGCCTGGAAGCAACTGGCCGACGAATATCGTCGAAAGTAAAGCGCTCTGCTTACAATGTTTTACGTGAAACGGGGTTTGGTGCTAAGCCAGACCCCGTTGTCTATGCCGTTGTGTGATTGGGATGAAGCAGTTTTACGACTGCCGAAAGCTATGCGTACAATGAATATACGCGACGGCCATACTGGACAGGGAGACCCGATGCCCTACCTTCTTTCTTGTGATATTCATACTCATACGATGTTCTCTGCGCATGCGTACTCAACCATCGAGGAGAACATCTATTGGGCGGCAGAGCGCGGCCTTCAGGTGCTCGGTTCCGCCGATCATTTAAGCTCGATGGTTACGCCTTGTCCCAATGACCTGCGCAGTTTCCAATTCTTTATTAACCAGGATATCTGGCCGCGCATTTGGAGCGGCGTGCTGGTGCTGCGTGGTGCCGAGGCCGATATCGTTTCGCTGGATGGAGGCCTGTTTGGCGAGGACATTCCCGTTTCGCTCGATATTGCCGGCGATTCGTACAGTCACCAGCATTCGCTGTTCGATTTGGTGACGCGTAATTTGGATTATTTGGTGGCAAGCGTGCATAACCCGCAGTTTGCCGAAGGCGCGACGCTCGCCCAGACAACCGAGATGTACATCAATGCCCTGGATCACCCCAAGGTGTTCATGCTGGGGCATACGGGGCGCTCGGGCGTGCCGTTCGATATCGATGAGGTGCTGTTGGCGGCCAAGGCCAAGCACAAGATTATCGAGATCAACAACCATAGTCTTGAACACGGTGTCGACACTGAGCATTGGGCCGTATGCCGCAAGATCGCCGAGCGCTGCGCCGAGCTGGGCGTGGGTATTGGCGTGTCGACCGATGCCCACATTGGCATGGACATTGGCAAACTCGATCACGCGCGCAAGATGCTTGACGAGATTCACTTCCCGCTGGATTTGATCGTGACGCGCGACCGCGAGACGCTGCTGCGCGAGATGGCGGCAGCCGGCGTGTGTGACCTGCGCAAGGGGATGTAGCGGAGTTCATAAACCAAGCGAAGGGGGCGGTCCAGACGGGCCGCCCCCTTTCTTGTCCCGAAAATCTACCGGGGTGGATTAGCGGCGCTCGAGGACCGCTACGGTTTCGGTGTGGTCGGTATGGGGGAACATGTCGACGGGCGTGATCTTGAGAAGGCGATAACCTCCGTCGAGGAGCTGGTGCAGGTCGCGCTCTTGGGTCACGGGATTGCAGCTGATATAGGTGATACGGCGCGGCTTAAGTGCGCAGGCGGCCTCAAGAAACTCGGGCGTGGAGCCGGCGCGCGGCGGGTCGATGGAGAGAACGTCAACGCGCTCGTTGTTATCGGCGGCGTCCAGGATGTAATCGGTGGCGTCGTCGGCCATAAACCAAGCGCTGCGGGTGAGGCCGTTGAGCTCGGCATTGCGACGTGCGTCGGCAATGCCCGCCGGGTTGCGCTCCACGCCGAGCAGCATAATGCCGATACCTCTGTCCTGGGCATCCTTCGCGGCACACAGACCGATGGTGCCGCTGCCGCAGTAAGCGTCCATGAGAATGTCGCCCTGCTGCAGGCCCATGCCGTCAATCGCGAGCTGATAGAGCAGCTCGGTCTGCTGCGGATTGGTCTGATAGAACGCGGTGGGGGAGATATCGAATTCGCAACCGAGCAGCTGGTCGCGCATGCACTCAGCGCCATGCACGATGCGGGTCTCCTCGCCTAGAATGGCGTTGCCGGGGCGTCCGTTGATGTTTTGGGCGACGGTGACGATATGCGGATCGAGTGCCGCGACGGCCTCAAAGAACTCCTGCGCATGCGGCAGGTCGCGCTGAGCGGTCACGAGGGTGACCATAATCTGGTCGGTGCGCCAGCCGCAGCGAACGACGGCATAGCGGAGCAGCCCCAGATGCTTGTCTTCGTTAAAGGCGGGAATATGCAGACGTTCGGCCTCGCGAGCGATGCCGTTGAGAATCTGACGAGCGCCCGGCGCCTCGACAGGGCATTCAGGAACAGCAACGATTCTGTGTGTCCCACGTTCAAAAAAGCCGCAGCGGACAGCGCCCTCTTTGCCGGGAGCAAACGGAGTGGCAGCCTTATGACGAAAACCACGCGGCGCAGGATATTTGCCCGGGTCTCCCAGGGTGACTCCCATGCCGCGAATAGGATCGACAGCAATGCCCTCACGCTCGCAAAGCGAGGCAAAAAGCTCCTCCATGGCAGCCTGCTTGGCCGCCAACTGCTTCTTATAAGGACGATTGAGCGCCGTGCACCCACCACAAGCTTTCATGATCGAACAGGGAGACTTGGGGTCCACAGCCTTACGCGCAGACGAAACCCGATCTTTATGCGAGCGCTTGGAGCGAGTCTGAGATGCCTTATCCTCGTTCCGACGAGAGCCGGGACGCTTGGCCTTAGCCTTGCCCTTCGCATCCTGAGACGACTTGGATTTCTTAGAAGATTTTTTCTCCTCCGACCCTTCAGTCGCTTCGATCAAAGCACGACGAGCCCTACGCTCCGCACGAGATTCTGCCATGAATTAACCCCACTATTAAATAAAAGAAAAGTCCGAAGCAATTGTACCGTGCATTCAACGTGCCCGTTTGGAGAGGAGGCTATTTAAGGTTCTGAGCACGTTGTCTCCCGGCTGGGTGGCGCCCGGCGCGGAGTTTAATTTGTCGCGAGTTCCGCACGAACAGGAGGCCACTTAATGTGGCCTCCGTCGTGAGCAGGACTGTAGAGCAGCAAATTAAACTCCGCGCCGGGCGCCACCCAGCCGGGTGCTCCAACCTAGTGCTCTATGCGTGCTTTCCGTCTTGCGCAGGACTGTAGAGCAGGAAACTTAATTACGCGCCGCTCCCCGCCCACGCCGGGCAAACCCTCCCTTGTACTTTACCAAGGTAGAGTGTATGATTCTGAACGTTACATGACTCACTTTACTTAACTAAAGTGCCATCAAGGGGGAATACCATGAACACCGATATGTCTCGTCGTCAGTTTGTTGGTCTAGCCGGCTCGCTTGCCACGGTGCTCGGCCTTGGTCTTGTCGGTTGCGGCGGTGGTGCCGGCAAGGGCTCCGCTGCTGGCTCTGCCGCGGCCAAGGATGCGAAGGGCGCTGCGGAGTCCAAGAAGCTCGTGGTGGGCTTTGATAAGTCCTATCCTCCGTACGGTTTTGTGGGCGACGATGGCGAGTACACCGGCTTTGATCTCGATCTGGCCAAGGCTGTTGCCGATAAGCAGGGCTGGGAGGTCAAATACGAGGCCATCGACTGGGACGCCAAGGATACGCTGCTCAACTCCGGCGCCATCAACTGCATCTGGAACGGCTTTACCATGGAGGGCCGTGAGGACGACTACACGTTCTCCGAGCCGTACATGCTCAACGAGCAGGTGCTGGTGGTAAAGAAGGATGCGGGCATCAAGAGCTGGGACGATCTTGCCGGCAAGACCGTGATTACCCAGACCGATTCCGCTGCGCAGGATGTACTCGAGGGTGACCAGAAGGATCTGGCGGCGACGTTTGCCACGCTCGACACGATCGGCGAGTACAACACGGCCTTTATGCAGCTCGAGAGCGGCGCGGTCGATGCCGTGGCTTGCGACCTTTCGATTGCCCAGTATCAGCTGGCCGCCAAGCCCGATGCCTATACGCAGCTCGACAAGCCGCTGTCCAGCGAGCACTACGCCGTCGGCTTTAAGAAGGGCGACACCAAGTCGGCCGATGCTGTAACCGAGTCACTCAAGGCGCTCTACGAGGGCGGCACGGTCAAGGACCTGTGCGATAAGTATGCAGATTACGGTCTTTCCTTCGACAACTGGGTGCTCAAATAGCGGCTTTCCCAGGCACCCGATTTTGCCGTTCAAACCGTCGCTTGCGTACATTTAGTACGCGGCGCTCCTCTTTCACGGCAAACTCGGGCACCTGGAAAACCCGCTTTAGCATTGGGTTCGCTGTTCCGTTACTGTGAAAGAGAGCTTGGGTTGTCTATTCAGGTCATGATGCAGATGCTTGGCCAGGGATTCTTGGTCAGCTTGCAGCTGTTTGTGCTGACGCTGCTCGGGTCGATTCCGCTGGGAATCCCTGTGGCGTTCATGCGCATGAGCAAAATTGCGCCGCTTCGCTGGATCGCGCGCATCTATATTTCGGTGATGCGCGGTACGCCGCTCATGCTACAGATGTTTGCCATCTACTTTGCCCCGTACTACGTGTTCGGCATCTCGCTCACGCCCGATTCCAAATGGACGGCGTGTGTCGTGGCGTTCATCATCAACTACGCCGGTTACTTTGCCGAGATCTATCGCTCGGGCTTGCAGTCCATTCCGCGCGGTCAATACGAGGCAGCCGAGGTGCTGGGCTATTCGCGCATGCAGACGTTTCTGTATATCGTGATGCCGCAGGTCGCCAAGCGTATTCTGCCAGCGATGGGCAACGAGATCATCACGCTGGTCAAGGACACGTCGCTGGCGTTTGCCATTGGCGTGGGTGAGATGTTCTCGACCGCCAAGGCGCTGGTTGCCTCGCAGGTGAGCATGGTACCGTTTGCGATTGCGGCGTTGATCTACTGGGTCTTTAACTTTGTGGTCGAGATGCTGCTGGGCGCTGCCGAAAAGAAGCTGGACTATTATCATGACTAGATCGTTCCGCCGTTCTAGCGAACGGCGGACTGCTCGACGCTGCGCGCGTGCCTGACGGCCAATCTGCTCCTCAAACCGTCGCTTGCGTACAGAAGTACGCGGCGCTCCTCTTTCGAAGCACATTGTCTCGTCAGCCACACGCTCGCTGACTTCTCAAACACATGGAGGTTCCCGTGTCCGGAACGGTAATGATGATAACGAACGCGCGCAAGGCGTTTGGCGGCAATGAGGTGCTCAAGGATATCTCACTCGAAGTCAAGCGCGGTGAGGTCGTGGCGATTATCGGGCCTTCGGGTGGCGGTAAGTCCACGCTGCTGCGCTGCGCTACGCTGCTCGAGACACTCGACGGTGGCTCGCTTTCGTTTGGCGACCTTGCGGTTGCGACGGATGTGGGATCGGACGCGGTCTATGCGAAGGGAGATGTTCCCAAGCAGGCGCGCTCGCGATTCGGCCTGGTGTTCCAAAATTACAACCTGTTCCCGCACTATACCGTGATGAAAAACATCATCGACGCGCCGATCCGCGTGCTTAAGCGTCCGCGCGAGCAGGCGGAAGCCCGCGCTCACGAGCTGATTGCGCAAATGGGGCTGACGGGCAACGAGAACAAGGTACCGTGTGAGCTTTCGGGCGGTCAGCAGCAGCGCGTGAGTATTGCCCGCGCCCTGGCGCTCGATCCGGAAATCTTGTTCTTTGATGAGCCGACCTCGGCGCTCGATCCAGAGCTGACGGCCGAGGTGCTGCGCGTCATCAAGGACCTGGCGGCGCAGAATATGACGATGGTAATCGTGACCCACGCAATGCAGTTTGCGCGCGATGTTGCCGACCGCGTGGTCTTTATGGACGGCGGTCGCATTGTCGAGGAGGGATCTGCCGAGCAGGTTATCGACCATCCGCGCGAGCAGCGCACGCGTGAGTTCTTGAGCCGTATCGAGGGATAGACTTAGATATTTACTCAACTATTAATTGAGGCGAAGCCGCCACAGGCCTTACGGTCTGTGGCGGCTTTTTGTTTATATCGATGGGGTTTAATAATCGCCCTGCATGCCTGCCCCGTCCTCTCGCCGCCCGTATCCATACGTGCGCCGAAAGGTGTGCATGGACAGTCACCTGTGAGGGTAGGGTGGTGGCATAGGACATTTGGAGGGTGAGTCGGCTCGGCTGCCGACCATGCTGCTTCCGGGACGGCACCGACCGCGAACTCTCCCCGTTGGCGTCGCGCATTGCGCGCGGCCCTGCAAGGAGGTCATCATGGGTGCTCCCAAGACCGGCAATGTAAGGAACGTGGTGCTCGTAGGCCAAGGCGGGGTGGGCAAGACTTCACTCGCCGAGGCCATGCTCCACCTTTCCGGCAAGACCGCCCGCCTGGGCGGCCACGACGGCACCAAGCCCACGCTCGACTATGACCCCGAAGAGGTCAAGCGTTCGTTCTCCATCTCGACGACCATTGCGCCGATCGACTGGAAGGGCGCGCGCATCAACGTGCTCGATGCCCCGTGCTACCCCGATTTTATCGGCGACGCCTATGCCGCGATGAGCGTCTGCGAGACGGCTCTGTTTGTGGTCGACGCCGAGGCCGGCCCGCAGCCTACGACGGTTAAGCTCTGGTATGCCGCCGAGGACCTGCGTCTGGCGCGTGCGGTGTTCGTAAACCGCCTGTCGCGCTCCGAGGCCAGCTTTGCGACCACAATGGACCTGCTGCAGGAGCGCTTTGGTACGCGCCTGGGCGCCGTGACTCTTCCCTGGGGCGAGGGCGAGGACTTTGACGGCATCATCGACCTGGTGCGCATGAAGGCGCGCCACTGCAACGGCGCCGAGGCCGTTGAGTCGGAGATTCCCGAGGAGTATCGTGCCCAGGCCGAGGAGGCCCATGACCATCTGTGCGAGCTGGTGGCCGAGGCTGACGACGAGCTGATGATGAAATACTTGGAAGGCGAGGAGACGCTGACGCAGGAGGAGCTTGAGGGCTTGTTGTCCAAGGCGATCGCCGAACGCATCTTTGTGCCGGTCTTTGCGGGCGATTGCATTAAGGAGCAGGGCGTCAACTCGCTGATGGACGACATCGCCACGTACTTCCCGGCGCCGACCGACTACGGCGAGATGCCGCTCATCGACGGCGATTCGCTTAAGATCTCGAGTGACGATGACCGTCCGGTGGCCTTTGTGTTTAAGACCCTGGCCGATCCGCAGCAGGGTCGCATCAGCTTTATCAAGGTGCTGACGGGTACGCTTGAGCCGGGTCTTGAGCTGATCAACGCCCGCACGCGCAAGAGCGACCGTCTGGCTCACCTTTATGTGATGTGCGGCCGCGACATGACCGAGGTCGGGCACGCCTATGCCGGCGATATCATCGTGGCACCCAAGCTGGCGGCCGAGACGGGCGATACGCTCTCGATTACCGGCAAGGTTGAGGCTGCGGCGTTTAAGTTCCCCAACTCGCAGTACCGCATCGCCATCGAGGCCGAGAACCGTGGCGACGAGGAGAAGCTCTACACGTTTATCGAGAAGGCCTGCAAGGCAGACCCGACCATGAGCATCGACCGCGACGAGGAGACCGGGCAGACCATCATCTCGGCGGTGGGCGAGGCACAGGTTTCGGTGCTGCTCAACCGTTTGGAGGACCGCACCAAGGTTGTGGCAAAGAGCGTGCCGATCCGCATTCCGTATCGCGAGACCATCCGCCGCACGGCGAGCGCACAGGGCCGACACAAGAAGCAGACCGGTGGTGCCGGTCAGTATGGCGACTGCTGGCTGCGCGTTGAGCCGCTCATTGGGCCCGACGGCACGAGCGACGGCTATGAGTTCGTGGACGAGGTCGTGGGCGGTCGCATTCCGCGCTCGCTGATTCCCGCCGTGGACAAGGGCGTCCAGGAGACCATGAAGGACGGTATTATTGCCGGCTACCCGCTCACGGGCATTCGCGTGGCTGTGTACGACGGTTCGTATCACAGCGTCGACTCCAACGAGATGGCGTTCCGCGCGGCGGCTCGCATCGGCCTGCGCAAGGCATGCGCCGATGCCGATCCAGTGGTGCTGGAGCCTATCGAGGAAATCACGGTGACGATCCCCGAGAGCTACGCCGGCGCCGTGATGGGCGACATCTCGGCCTCGCGCGGTCGCGTGACGGGCATGGAGACCGATGAGCGCGGAGACACCGTGGTCATTGCCCAGGCGCCGCTGGCCGAGCTGACGGATTACTCGACGCGCCTGCGCTCCATCACGCGCGGCACGGGCGACTTTACCATGAAGCCCGCGGGCTATGAGCAGGTGCCCTATGACGTTCAGGCCAAGCTGGTCGAGCGCTATGAGGAGGGCCGCGCCAAGTAGCGCGTGGCGTTGCCTGCAACATGCATGCCGGTGCAAGGGCCGCTCTGGGCAATCCGGGGCGGCCCTTTTTGATCCCTGGGGGACGGAGGAAAACGGATCATTTTAGGTTTTGGGGCAGCTTGGTCGGCCCTAGCCCCCCGAGGCCTGATTGCGGCCGGTGGCGTAGTCGATCTGCACGTGCGGCTGCAGATTGTAGCAATATACGTGGAAGCAGAGGGTCTTGCCGTGGTCCTCGACCGATTGCGCCTCAAGGCGCACGCCGCGGCAGACGAGCTCCTCTTCGTTATACATGGGTGTGACGCGGTAGAGCACATGGTTGCCTGTGTCGTGGATGTAGTCGAGGATCTGCTCTTCAAACGGCAGCATGCCCGTTTCGTTGAGATAGCGCGTGCCGGTGAGCAGATTCTTGCGGTTGGCGTTTTCGCCGCAGAGCGACCAGGCGATAAGGTGGCAGCGGTTGTAGAGGCTCTGACCCGAAATAAAGTCGTAGCGCTGCTGGTGCCACCCGGCGGGATGGATACGCGAGATATCGCCGCGCTTGCCCTGACCGAGCGATTCGGGACCCACGCAGGCGAGTGCCTTGCGGGTGCGGCCCAGGCTATCGAGCTTGGAGAACTTCTTAAAGCAGCCCTCTTCGGTAGCTCGCTCGTATTCGTCGAGCGTGAATGATGGCGTGCCCAACGGGTGCGTGCTGTCGGCGCGAAGGGCAACGTAGGGGTTGCCGGCGTAGTCGGGAATGCTGCTGAGATATACGCCGCGGGCGTGGTCGAGATCGGGGTTTTCGACCTCGTCGATGGGGGTGGTGGCGCTATCCTCGGAGGTGCCGTCGCCGGTGTCGGTCGCGGCGGATTCGGAGCCATCGCCAGAGTCCTGGCTGTTTTGGGAGTCCGTGGAGCTTGCCGTTCCCGATTCGAGCCGGGCGACCAGGTCCGCCTCGTCATCAGTGCGGCTGGGGCTCTCGTTTTGTTTCTCGGCCAGAGCCGCCGCCTGTTCATCGCTTTGCGGCGACAGCAGCTTGGGCGCCCTGTCGAGCGATCCCGTAAACAGCGCAAACCCCAGCACCACGGCGGTGCCGATGGAAAGTACCTGCTTGTAGGCGGACTTGCGCGACATTGGGGCTCCTGGATGGACGGTTAGGAATCTACCAGTCTAGCAGGAGCCGGCAAGGGCCGTTCTGTCGAACAAATACTCAAGATTTGGAATAGACGCTACTGATTCATTTGTCTCATATGGAGCTGCGGCGGTTGTGTATATGGGGCTATTCGGCGTTTCCCCAGATAAAACCTGCCAAAATAAACCTGTCCCCTTTTAGAAGGTCGGCAACAATTTATGTGGTTCAGGTTGAGCATACGCGAGCGAGCAGGTTCCGGGTGCGGCAGGGTGACGTGAAACAAGCGGGCGCTGGCCTTTTGGTCGCGCCCGTGCAGTTAAACGTCAGATTGCCGTGCCCGGGACCTGCGCAGGGCCGAGCAGTTACGCCGTTTGTAAAACGGCGTAACTTAAAGATTCATGTTGCCGTGAATGTAGGGGGTGATCTCGGGGGAGATATGGCCGCAGCCCAGCTCGCGCAACGCGGACTCGATGGCGGCGGGCAACGGGGCCTTGCCCTCGGCATTGACGGCGGTGCCGCCGAGAGAGGCAATCTTGGTGACATCTGCGGGAGCGGCTTCGATATGCATGCAGCCGCCGACCAGGCGTGCGCGGACCTGCACCAGACCAAGATCGTGCAGGTAATCCTCGCAGGCGCGGATCAAATCGACCTTCTCGCGCGTAAGCTCCTCGCCCGTGGGGACGCGCGTGGCAAGACAGGCTCCCGCCGGCAGGTTCCAAACGGGATAGCCCCATGCGCGCAACAGCTCGCGCTCTTCGTCCTTGGTAAAGCCGACCTCCATGAGGGGGGAGCGTACGCCGAGCTCTTCTGCCGCGCGCATACCAGGGCGGTAGTCACCGCGATCGCTTGCATTGCTGCCGTCGATAACGGTAGGAAAACCTAATGACTTAGCGTGGTTGACGATGGCGGTAAAGCCGGCGTGCTTGCAGTGGTAGCAACGGTTGGCGTCGTTGCAGGCTACTTGGGGGAGCTGCAACTGATCGACCGAAAGATTGAGCACGGGGAGCTTAAAATGCGGCCCCTCATTGGTTTGCCCGTCAACGGATCGCTCAAATGAAGCCTGCTCAGGTGTGCCGATGAGCGGCGTGGTGAGGTGAACGAGAAGCGTGTCGGCAGGCATGATACGGGCGCAGACCGCAGCCAAAAAGCTGCTGTCGACGCCGCCGGAAAAGCCGATGGCGACGCGCCCGTATGCCAAAAGCAGATGTTCGAGCGCTGATAGCTTGTCTTGAAGCTCCTCTGCGGGTGCCGTGGTGTCTAAAATCATGAAACGTTCCTTATCGTTGAGTACTCGATCGAAAACTATAATCCTAATGCGTTACTTGCCATAAGACTTCTATCTGTGTAACGAAAGTGCAATATGGTATATACGTTATATACAAGTTGGCAAATGCGGTAGAGTTGCAGCAACGCGACAGCGAGAGTCGATGGGGGACCAATATGATCAAGGCTGTTATTTTTGACATGGATGGAACGCTGGTCGATACCGAGCGTTTGGGGATTAAGGCCTGGAAGGCAGGCGCCGCTGAGCTGGGGCTCGCGATTGATGATGCGCTGATCCATCAGTTTATCGGTCGCACGCTGCCCGATGTTATGGACATCCTCGATAAGCATTACGGCAGCCACGAAACCACCGAGGCGATCTATCGTCGCCACAAGGAGATTCGCGACGAGATGGTCAAGACCGAGCTGGAGCTTAAGGCCGGTGCCGCCGAGTGCCTAGACGAGCTGCTGGCTGCGGGCTATTACGTGGGTCTAGCGACGTCGTCGCGCCTCGTTACGGCCGAGCGCAACCTTAAGATGGTCGGCCTGTTTGACAAGTTTGAGACCGTGACCTGCGGCGAGGATGTCGTACACGGCAAGCCCAACCCCGAGATGTATCTGCTCGCTTGCGAGCGTGCGGGCTTTGCTCCCGAGGAATGCGCCGTGGTCGAGGATTCGCGCAACGGCTGTGTCTCGGGCATTACGGCCGGCTGCCACGTCTTTGCCGTGCCCGATATCGTGCCGCTGCCGCAGGACGTGGTGGATGGCTGCGAGGCTGTGCTCGATACGCTGTTCGATCTGGCGGCGGCGGTCAAGGCCGTGCGCTAGACAATTGCGGCGTTGAAACGAGCAATTGCTCACGTTTGCACTTAAGCAAAAGAGGCCCGGCAATGGTCGGGCCTCTTTTGCTTAAGCGGCGACTTAGCATACTTGCGGTCGTGCTATAGATACGCACCGAGGTTGATGGCCGTGGCGTCGGTCTGGCTGCTTGCCTGGGTGCTGGCGCGTTCCAGCAGGAACGGACGTACCAGTTCTTGGCGGTTGATACCCTCGGCGGCGGTGACTGCGGTGACGGTGCGCGCTGCAGAGCCGACGCGGATATGCTTGGTCTTTGCCGGGGCCTTGTTCTCGATTTGCTCCATCAGCAGTTGGACACCCTTGCGGCCAATCTCGTAGCCCGGGGGCGCTACCGTAGTGAGCGGGACCGATCCGCTCCAAGCGAGCGGGTTGCCATCGCAACCTGCTACGCGTACTTGCCCGGGTACAGAGATGCCCTTGTCGACCAGCGCCGAGATAGCGCCCGAGGCCAACACGTCGGTCAGGCCGACGACAAAATCGGGGCGTTCGTTCGCGGGGCGCTCGGCGATTTGGGCACCGATGCCGTAGCCGTCGGCAGCGGTATTCCATTCGCCGGCGTCGATGACTTCGATCTTGATATCGGGGTGCAGGGCAAGGGCCTTGTGAATGCCAAGTACGCGTAGGGTGAGCTGCATAAATGCTGCTCTGCCCACGACGGTGATATGGCGCGCGCCACGGGCAACGGCGAGTTCGGCGATGATGCGACCTTGGGCTTCGTTATCGGCAGCCACGTAGTGGCCGGGCTCGGAACAGTGGATGTCCAGATGGACGATCGGCACGGGCATCTTGGTCATGGCGGGGTGCCAGTCGGGGGACGCCATGGGCTGGACCATGACGCCGGACATCTGCGTGCCCATAAAATAGCGCAGGTAGTGGTCCTCGAGGATGTCGTCGTTATCGGCGTTGGCGATGAGCAGGTCAT
>CAUGKA010000017.1 GCA_959599615.1 uncultured Collinsella sp.
GTACATGGTCTTGCAACGCGGCAGCGGCACGTAGGCGTAGATGTTGTCCACATAGAACGTGTGCGGCGGCATGGGAAGGTTGGACTCGCGCAGCACATCCGTGCGATAGCACAGGCTGTGCATGAGCAGATTCTGGTCCAGGCGGAAATGGCCGATCTGGTCCCAGGTAAAGATCTTTTTTCGCGGCAGGGCAAACTTGTAACCAATGGCAGTATGAGTACCCTCGTAAACCTTCTCGTACACATAGTTCGAGATAAAGAGGTCGACGCGCTGGTCGCGCTCCTCAAACCCGCGAAGAATCGAAAGCATAGTCGAAAGGGCAGCGCCGTCAAGCCAGTCGTCCGAGTCGACAACCTTGTAGTAGGTGCCCTGCGCCTCGCGCAGACCCGAAAGGACGGCAATACCGTGGCCGCCATTCTCCTGGTGCACCGCGCGGATGATTCCAGGATAACGGGCCTCCCACTCGTCGGCCTTGGCGGCCGTCTCATCCTTGGAGCCGTCGTCCACCACGATAATCTCGATATCGGTGGCATAATTGCTCCCCTCCAAGATGGAGGTGATGCAATGGTCCATGTCCTTAGCGGCGTTATACGAGGGAATACCGAATGTTATGACTTTATGCATGGCAGGCGATAATCTCATCCGAAAGATCGAGGGCGGAATTGGTCACGGCATCCATATCGTAGTAACGATACTCGGCCAGACGACCCACCGGGTGGAAGTTTGTCAGGTTCTGGACGCGCTCAAGATAGCGCTCATAGAGCTCACGGTTCTCGGGCTCAAGAATGGCGTAATACGGCGTCTCGCCCGAGCCGGGCGTATAGGCCTTGGAGTACTCCTTCATGATGGTGGTCTTGCCGGGCAGGACCTGACCGGTCATGTTCTTGAACTCGGTGATACGCGTGTAGTCCTCGCTCGTGGTGTAGTTGACGGTACCCACGGGCTGGAACTGATCCATATCGAGCGTCTCGAACTTCATATCGAGCGTACGGTACGGCAGCGCGCCCAGGTCGAGGTTGAACAGCTCATCGAGCGGACCGGTATAGACGATCTCGCCGCCGTAGACCTTGCCACCGATCTTGACGGTGGTCTCGTCGATCTCAAAGAGATCGCGGGCGTCCACGTCGCAGAACACGTCGATCAGGTCGTGGTCGAGCATATGCTCGAACAGCGCCGTGTAGCCGTCCTGCGGCATACCCTGGAAGGGAGCCTGCGGGAAATAGCGGTCATCGTCGCCCACAAAGACGGGAACGCGACCGGTGATCGAGGGATCGATCTGGTCGGGCGTCTGGCCCCACTGCTTCATGGTGTAATGCAAAAAGACGTTCTCGTAGACGTAATCGGCGACCTCGGCCAAGTCGGGGTCGTTCTTCTTACGCAGCTCCATAATGGGCACCTTGACATCCTTGCCAAAGGTCTCCACGAGCTTCTGATACAGCTCCTCGCCGCGCTCGTCACCAAAGGCGAGCTTGAGACTCGCATGGTTGAAGGGCACGGGCATAAGGGTACCGTTGATGTTGGCGAGCACCTTGTGCTGATAATCCGTCCACTTGGTAAAGCGCGACAGGAAATTGTGCACACGCTCGTTAAAGGTGTGATAGATATGCGGACCGTACTCATGGATCAGGATTCCGGCCTCGTCAGTGCAGTCATAGGCATTGCCCGCAATGTGGCTACGGCGCTCCAAAACGGCAACACGATAGCCGATGGTCTCGGCAAGACGGCGGGCACAAACGGCACCGGCATATCCAGCACCGACGACAATCATGTCGTACGCGCCGGCGTTAAAGCCTTCAGGCAGGCCTGAGGTAATCTGCATCGATACTCCTTGTCAAAAGCCACGGGCTCGTTAGCTGGGCTTTTCTCGAACATTCTTCGAGACATATTTATCAGGGCGATTATAGCGCTAATGCGTCCTATAATGAGCTTGCCACACAAGGAAAGCTCAAGCACAGCGGCGAACATAATTGAAAGGTAGACCCGCTAGCAGCGGGTTTATTCGTGAACAGCCGGGCGCCTGGAGCTTAGCGAAACGCTTGTAAGGAGTAACATGAGCGATTTCCTAAACCGTATGAAGTCTGCCGCCAAGGCCGACCTTAAGACCATCGTCCTGCCCGAGGGCGAGGATCCGCGCACCATCGTCGCGGCCAACAAGATCATCGAGGAAGGCCTGGCCAACATCGTCATCCTGGGCGATCCCAACGAGATCAACGTTCCCGGCGCCACCGTCATCGACCCGCGCAATGCCGAGAAGCACGAGGAGTACGCACAGAAGTTTGCCGAGCTCCGCGCCAAGAAGGGCGTTACCATCGAGCAGGCTCGCGCCCAGGTGATGGACGCCACCTACTTTGGCACCATGATGGTCAAGATGGGCGACGCCGACGGCCTGGTCTCCGGCGCCTGCCACTCCACCGCCGACACCCTGCGCCCCGCGCTGCAGATCCTCAAGACCGCCCCGGGCACCAAGCTGGTCTCGGCCTTCTTCGTGATGTGCACCGACACCCCGCAATTCGGCACCGACGGTACGCTGATCTTCGCCGACTGCGGCCTCAACATCAACCCGTCCTCCGACGAGCTCTCCGAGATCGCCATCGCCTCCGCTCACTCCTGGTCCACCTTCATGGGCAATGTTGAGCCGCACGTGGCCATGCTCTCCTACTCCACCATGGGCTCCGCCGGTGGCGAGGTCGCCAAGAAGGTCCAAGAGGCCGTGAAGTTCTGCAAGGAGAAGGCACCCGAGCTCGCCATCGACGGCGACCTGCAGCTCGATGCTGCTATCGTCCCCACCGTCGCCCAGCTCAAGGCTCCCGGCTCCTCTGTCGCCGGCAAGGCCAACGTGCTCGTGTTCCCCGACCTCGAGGCCGGCAACATCGGCTACAAGCTGGTCCAGCGCTTCGCTGGCGCCGACGCTTACGGCCCCATCCTGCAGGGCATCGCCAAGCCGGTTAACGACCTTTCGCGCGGCTGCTCTGCCGACGACATCGTGGGTGTCGTAGCCATCACCGCCGTCCAGGCTCAGATGGCTGAGTAGCGGACATAGCCCCTCGGGACCCTACAGGGTAAAGCTCTGAAAACGTCCTCGGACATGTCGGAAGCCCCCGCTGCGCACTACGTGCGGCGGGGGCTTCCTCCGTCCTGCGGAATGTTTTCAGAGCTTTACCCTGTAGGGTCCCTGCCGCCACGTAGCAATCAGAGCATCTGGAGTGGACGGCGGCTTGGCTACGAGCTGGGGCTGAGGATCTGAATGGATGGGTGTCGTTGCCGGGAGCGCAGGCGTTACTGGTGATGATCACTTTGGGACTGGAATTTCCGCCTGCTAGCAAAAAGGCCTCCTGAGCTGCTGCTCAGGAGGCCTTTCGTTCAATCGCAAGCGAACGCACTAGTTATTCGCGGCCAGACGCTCGACGTCGTGGGCGATCATGTATTCCTCGTCGGTGGGGATGACCATGACCGTGACGGAAGAGCCGGCGGCGCTGATGACCTGCGGGCCGTTACCCACGGCCTCGCGGTTCTTGTTGTTGTCGATGCGCACGCCCAGCCACTCAAAGCAATCGCAGAAGGCCTTGCGGATCGACCAGTCGTTCTCGCCGATGCCGGCGGTAAAGGTGATGGTGTCCACGCCCGCCATGGAAGCGATCATGGAGCCAGCCTGCTGCATGGCCTTGTAGGCAAACATGTCGAAGGCAAGCAGGCAGCGCTCGTCGCCCTCGGAGGCGCGCGTACGGATGTCACGGGCGTCGTTGGAGATGCCCGAGATGGCAAGCAGACCAGACTGCTTGTTCATCATGTCATCGACTTCCTGGTAGCTGTAGCCGCCCTCGCGCTGCAGGTAGCACACGGTAGCCGGGTCAATGGAACCACAACGGGTGCCCATCATCAGGCCGTCGAGCGGCGTGAGGCCCATCGTGGTATCGCGGCATACACCGTCCTCGATGGCGGCAAGCGAGGCGCCGTTGCCCAAATGGCACGAGAGCAGGCGGTGGCAGCGCGAGCCCAGGATCTCCTTGGCCATCATCCACTCATAGCGGTGACTCGTGCCGTGGGCACCGTACTTGCGCACGTGGTACTTGTCGCACACGTCCTTGGGCAGCGCGTAGGTGTAGGCGACCTCGGGCATGGTCATGTGGAACGAGGTGTCGAAGACGGCCACGTTGGGCAGCTCCGGATACTTCTCGCGGCAATATTCGATTGCCGCGGCCTCGCCGTAATTGTGCAGCGGGGCGAGCGGAGCAACCTCGAGAATCTTAGCCATGACCTCATCGTCGACGACCGCGGAATCGTCAAAGTACCAGCCACCCTGAACGATACGATGCCCAATGCCATCGATCGTAAAGTCGGTCTTCTCGAGCTCCTCGAGCACACGTGCGATAGCCGAACGGTGATCCGGGAAGGGGACCTCCTCGGTTTGCTTGGCGCCACCGTTCTCGGAGTGGCCAAAGATGCCCATGTCCGAACCGATACGTTCGCAGTTGCCCTTGGCGAAAACCTCGCGGGTATCGGTATCCAAAAGCTGATATTTAAGGCTTGAGCTACCGGCGTTGACAACAAGTACGTTCATGAGACTCCTTTGCAGTGCGATACGGTCGGCGCAGACCCCTTAAGGCGGCCGCATGTTAATAAGAAGTTATCACAATTTAATAAATAACTATCAGGCATATCGCCCAACGAGCACAAAAGAGGGGCCGAACGGCGCTCGGTCGTCCAGCCCCTCCCCTTTTGCAATTACTTGCCGTTGACGATGCGCTCGACGTCGGAAGCGATCATGAACTCCTCGTCCGTGGGGATAACGAAAATCTTAACCTTGGAATCCTTGGCAGACAGGCACCATGCGCCGTCACCACGCAGGGCGTTGCGGGCATGATCCATCTTGACGCCCATAAAGGCCAGGCGGTCGGCCACGCCGGCGCGGACGGCAGGAGCGTGCTCACCGATGCCGGCAGTGAAGACCAGGGTGTCCATACCGCACATGGAGGTGGCCATCTCGGCAGCCTTGGCGGCAATCTTGTAGACGAACATATCGAAGGCGAGCTGGGCCTCGGGGTCACCGGCAGCGGCGAGCTCCTCGACGTTGCGGCAGTCGTTGGTCTTGCCGCCGGTCACAGCCAAAAGGCCGGACTTCTTGTTCATCATCTCGTCGACCTCGTCGAAGGTGTAGCCGCCCTCGCGCTGCAGGTAGCACACGGTAGCCGGGTCGATGGAGCCGCAGCGGGTGCCCATCATAACGCCGTCGAGCGGCGTCAAGCCCATGGTGGTGTCCATGCACTTGCCGTCCTCGATGGCGCACAGGGAAGCGCCGGAGCCGATATGGCACACGACGACCTTGCGGGCCTCGCCGTTGGTCATCTCGGCGACCTTCTTGGAGATGTAACGGTAGCTGGTGCCGTGGGCGCCGTACTTACGGATGTGCAGCTTGTCGCAGACGTCCTTGGGCAGGGCGTAAGTCTTGGCGACCTCGGGCATGTTGAAGTGGAAAGCGGTGTCGTAAACCGTGACGTTGGGCAGGTCGGGATACTGCTCCAGGCAGTACTCGATAACGTTGGCCTCGGGGTTGTTGTGCAGCGGGGCGAGCGGAGCGACCTCGCGGATCTTGGCGAGGACATCCTCGTCGACGAGGGAGGAATCGCCAAAGTACCAACCGCCCTGAACGATACGGTGGCCGATACCCTCAATCTTGACGCCGTTGGCCTCGAGGTCCTTCAGGACAACCTCGATGGCGACCTTGTGGTCGGGGAACTCGATGTTCTCGGTCACCTTCTTGGAGCCGTTGGCAGCATGGGTGAAAGTGCCGCCGGTAAAGCAGACGCGCTCGCAGGAGCCCTTTGCGGACACCTTATGGGACTTGGTATCGATGACCTGATACTTAAGGGTCGAAGATCCTGCGTTGACGACCAGAACGTTCATGTGTCTCCCTACTAACAGGCGGTGTGGCGCCGCCAGGTTACATACGCTTCAATAATAAACCCAAACGCCCTCGCGCTCGGGTTTATTGCGTTGATATATAAGTTATCGGTGCCTAAATACTCATGTCCTCTGGCTTGTAAGACGAAATAACGCGGGGATATACACAAGGGAAGAAATCCCGAGCGCGACAAGCAATATGACTCGAATGCCCGCGATGCCGCTCAACGCAGCGTTGAACAGATAGAAAAGGATGGCACCCACCGCCACCATCTGGCTTTGAACCGAAATCAGTGAACAGCGCATCGAAGAATCGGCAGCATTTTGAAAAATTGAGTATTTAATTGGAGCAAATAACGAGTACGCAACCGTCTGCAGCACATAGAACACGGGCAGCAAATTAGCCGGAGTAAGGGGAATCAAAAACAAAGCTGTCAGGAAAAGGCGCACGATGCCGCAAATACGCGCAAAGCGGCCCTTGTCGACATGAGCAATCGCACAGGGCACAATAAGTCCCATGGAGGCCGAGGCAAGGAGCTGGACCGCAATGGTCACACCCGAAGCGACGGCATTCATTCCGCGACCCGCAAGCAGCAGTGAGAAAAAGTCTTCCAGGGCGACAAAAGCAAATGCCTGAGAACAGTCCATGATGAACGCTGAACGAAGAATGCCATTACCCGCAATAGCGGTACCGATCATCTTCGGGCTCATTCCACGCTCAGGTGTCGTCGCAGTGCCCCCTCTTCGCATTTCAGGAATGCAGACAACGACAACCAACGTCAACACCATTGCGATGATATCTGCCGAAAGACCAATGAGATATGCACCGACGGACGAAATGAAACCGCCCACGCAAGCGGAGATGGCATAAGAGGCATAGAAAACAAATCGCTCAACGACATTAAGTCTTACGAGCTGGTCCTGAGAGACGCTGTCAATGTAAATCGCTTCGATGGATCCGCTCACACACGCAACGGCAAAACCCTTGAGAGCGAACGCACCGATTAAAAGCAGGGGAGAACGGACGAGAAGCAGGGCGGCGTAGTATCCAAGCATTCCCACGACGCCAACGAGACCGCTTGTCTTTCGTCCAAACCTATCAGCAATATAGCCAGTGGGAACTTCAAGGATGAACTTGCTCACTTGATATGCAATCATCATGCTAGAAATCGATACCATCGAAAGTCCGACGAACTCAAGGTAGACAGTTAGAAAAAACAAGATGGTGCTGAAGTTCGACAGAAAAACGAACGTCATATAAAGCAAAACCGTACGGTTTTTCATGCTCCACCCTCCAAGAGTCAGCAATCTAAATCGGAATCTTGGAAAAGCATGAGGGCAAAGCTGTCAGCTATGTGTTACAAGGCGTCAATAATCACTTGATGCCTCGAAGCCAATTAATCTCACGAAGCAAGATGACGCAATAGGTGCAGAAAAACCGTCTGGTGTCGATCGGTCCAGGCATTTTGTCGATAGCAAAAGTAGATGGGCAAGGCTACGTCATGTGAGGCTTCAATGGAGCACTCGCTCACTTCCGATCCATCTGATGCGAGAGAAGAGCCAGAAAAACCCAATATCAATCCCCCGGCTTGAAGAAACTCAGCCTGCGCCCTGTTTTCGTATTCGACATCACGGAAGCGAAAATTGACGAGCTGGGCTTCAGGGCATTGGTTAATCGCATTGAGACAGGGTGACAAATTAATGGGAACAGCGAGCCTGCCGCCCAGTAACTCACGAATGGTCATAGCGTCAACAGATTGATGACCCGCTGGGTATGAAAGAACCTTGAGCTCCTTTTCACCCAAATATTTTGAAGAAAGGACGCTGTCCCGTGGTTCCTCAAACGAGATAGCCGCGTCCGAAATTCCAAGTATAAGTGATTCAAAGCATGTAGCCGTTGGCTGATGCCACACATCAAGATGAATCTGAAGGTGCGAGCGTTCAAACGAGTCATACCAGTTTTCGGCAAAAAGGCGCCCCCGTCCATGAAGGCAGGGGGCGTAAAGACGAAAGTGGCCGTCGGGCGAGACGCCGTCGCCCCTCGATTGAGCGTACTTTTTGAGATCGTCGACTTGTGCCAGGATCACGCGTGCACGACGCGCAAATTCTCTACCAGCCGGAGACAAAACAGCCTCCCCCGCCGATCGGTCGAGCAAAACAATCTGATACTCAGATTCCAACTTTTTGATTGCCGACGAAACAGCCTGCGGACTCACATGAACGGCGCGAGCTGCTTTGCGCACGCCGCCATAGTTCGCTACCGCTTGAAGGTATTCGAGTTGAGAAAGCTGCATAGATTACTCCAAAGGCAGCCAAGTCGACGGGCCACGCGTCCTCAGATGAGGTTCTCGCCCAGATTTTTGCCGCCGAGGACGTGCATGTGGAAGTGCATGACGGTCTGGCCGGCGTTGACACCCTTGTTGGAGATGACGCGGAAACCGTCCTCCAGACCCTTGGCCTTGGCGACCTCTTGGATGGCGTGAGCCATGGCACCCATGGTCTCGGCAGGTACGTTGTCGGCGATATCGCTGTAGTGCTTCTTGGGGATCACGAGCGTGTGGACCGGCGCCTGGGGGTTGAGGTCGTCGAAGGCGATGACCTGGTCGTCCTCAAAGACAACGGTCGAGGGGATCTCGTGGTTGGCAATTTTACAGAAGATGCAATCACACATAGCTGGTTCCTTTCTCACAGACCAAGGTAATTATATTTGGTCGGAATGGTTAGAACGAGAGGTTGTCGTCGGTGTTGGCGGCTTCGCCGTCGGCGAGCACGTCGTTGCCGTCGACGTCCTTAAGGAGCACCGAGACCTTCTGCTCGGCATCGGACAGGCGGGTGCGCAGGCTCTTGAGGAGCTCGACGCCGCGGGTGTAGCTCTCGAGCGACTCCTCGAGCTCCATATCGCCCGACTCCAGACTGCGGATGATGAGCTCCAGCTCCTGCGAGGCCTGCTTGTACGTAAGCTGTTCGACCGGGGTCTTCTCTGCCATATCTGTTTCCTTTCCTAAAGGTTTATCGCTATGAAACGCGGGCTACTCGACCGTATCGACCGTTGCTGCCACGTTGCCGTCTGCCATGCGCACGCGAATGGCGTCGCCAGGCTTAAAGGTCTTGGCACTCGTAGCCACACCATCATCGCTGTACGCGATGGAATAGCCGCGGGCAAGTACCTTGAGCGGCGACAGGGCATCGAGCGACGCGGCAGCTCGGCCCAGGTCGGACGCGGGTTTGCTGAGCATCGAACGCCCCTGATACTCCAGACGGGAACTCGCAAGCGTGAGCGCATGGCGCTTACCATCGAGCCCCGAGGTGCTTGTAACCAGACGCTCGGGCAAGCGCTCAAAGTTGGAACGAAAGGACCCGACCGAACGCGTTATGGCGCCAGACAGACGATCGGCCGTCAGGGCAAGCTCGGACTCGTGACGCTCAACCATAAACGTTGGATCGTTAAGACACGGGCGACACGCAGCGGCATCGAGCGCATCACCCAAGCGAGCCGTATAGGTATCCCAGGCACGGCGACCGCGCTGATCGAGCATCTCCAGGTCGACCTGGGCCGACCCAATCATCGATGCCATCGCGGCACCCAGACGCTGATGGCGCGCCTCGAGCACATCGGCCAACTCCGTCATAGCCGGCGCCACCGATTCTGCCGCCGCCGTGGGCGTGGAGGCGCGTCGGTCGCTCACCATGTCGCAAATCGAGGTATCGGGCTCATGGCCAATGCCGGTCACCACGGGCACAGGACAAGCCGCCACCGCGCGGGCAAGCTC
This sequence comes from uncultured Collinsella sp., assembly GCA_959599615.1. Classification (GTDB taxonomy): domain Bacteria; phylum Actinomycetota; class Coriobacteriia; order Coriobacteriales; family Coriobacteriaceae; genus Collinsella. The sequence continues at coordinate 9,669 of CAUGKA010000017.1, forward strand.
CTCGTCATTAAAGGTCATGAGGTCCTCAAAGGAACCGCCGCCGCGCACCAGCAAAATACAGTCGGGCGCCGGCGTAATGGAAGCGGCGCGGCGCAAGCCCTCAATGAGCTCGGCCGGCGCACCCTCGCCTTGAACCTTGGCGCCCACGCAAACGAGCTCGACGAGCGGGTTGCGACGACGCAATGTACGCTTGACGTCGTCGATTACGGCACCCGAAAGCGAGGTGACGACCGCCACGCGCGAGCAAAACACCGGGATGCGGCGCTTGCGCGCTTCGTCCATCAGGCCCTCGCGGTGTAGCTTTTCGGCCAGTTGCGCCACTTGTTGACGCAGCAGACCCTCCCCCGCCAGCGAAAACGAGCGAGCGACAAAGCTCATGCGGCCCGTGGCCTTATAGAGATTGAAGCTGCCCTTAAAGCTTACCTGCATGCCGTCGCGCAAGTCGAAGGTGCGCTTAAGGTAGGCGCCCTTCCAGATGATGCAGTCAACGGCGGCCGAATCGTCCTTGATCTGGAAATAGCAGTGGCCGCTTCGGGCGTTTGGGCCACGAAAACCCGTGACCTCGCCCAGAACGCTCAGCTGCGGAATGGCATCGAGCGCACCGGCGGCGATCTCTACCGCCTGGCTCACGCTGAGCTCTTTACGCTCTTGCTCGTCCGAACCGTCGAACTCGGCGGAAACGGCATTGCCGGTTAGATTCCAGCCTGCCACGCAGCCTCCTTTCGTCATCGTGCACAAGGGCTCCGGCCCTGCGCAAATTCAAGTCCAACACATAGTACAGCGCCGCGGGGACACAAATCCCCGCGGCGCCCAGCGACCCAATTTGTTATCGGTTGGAGTTTCTGTTGTAGCGAGCCATAAGGTAGAGCAGCTGAATGATCGAAGTGAGCGCTGCGGCAACATAGGTAAGCGCGGCGGCCGTCAGTACCTTCTTGGCACCGTTGACCTGTTTGGAGCTCATGCCCGACTGCTCGATATACGCCACGGCGCGGCGGCTGGCGTCAATCTCGACCGGCAGCGTAACGAGCTGGAACAGCACGCTAAACGAGAAGAAGATCAGCGCGAGGGTCGTGAGTCCCGCGATGTTCATAAACAGGCCCATGAGCAGCACGATGGTCCAGGTGTTCTGGGTAAAGTTGACGACCGGCACGAGGGCGGTACGTACCTTCATCATGGCATAGCCGCTTTGACGCTGCGCGGCATGGCCTGCCTCGTGACAAGCGACAGCAACGCTTGCGACCGAGCCGCCCGAACGGTTGGAATCCGACAGATACAGGTTGTTGTCCTGCGGGTTGTAATGGTCAGTGAGCTCACCGGCGACACCCTTGATACCCACGGCATTGCAGCCGTTGGCGTCGAGCATGCGGCGAGCGACCCTGGCGCCCGTGTCGCCGTCCGAGCGAACCTTGGACCACGTCTTGTACGTCGAATTGATATAGTTCTGTGCGGCAAGGCCAAGTACCGTGCAGACAAGAACAACCAGCAGGTACAGTGGGTCGATGCCAAAGCCGTATCCATAGTAATAAGGCATGCGAATTCCTCCGAATCGAGTTACACGTTGGAGGCATTTTACCCACTCAAGCGGCTAGGCTTCCTTATAGCAATTCAATTTTGCCATCTTTGACCGTCAGCCCCATATTGCCCGAGAGCAGATCGTCCAGGCGCGAACCAACAAGCTCAAAACGCCAGCCTTCACGCAGGGGGCTCTGCTCGGGATGCTCAATATAGTCGGCCAGGTCATCGCGCGAGGCAATGACCGAGGTCGCCACTCCCGAGCGTTCGGCAACCAGGCGGATGAGCGCGTACATCAGGTCCGTCACGCTCTCCAGCTCCGGCGAAATCTGGCGATGCCCGCGCACCATGAGCGGCAGGCGATCGTGCGGGCAGCTCGCACCGCGCTTGATAGCCATCAACGCACCGTCCACGTCGCGCTCCCCCAGCTGGTCGGTACCGCGGATGCTGCGGAACTCCTCAACGCGCACGGGGTTACGCTTCACAAGCGCCAGCAGCGTGTCGTCGGACATGACCCACTTGCGCGGGATGTTGCGGCGCTCGGCGCGATCCTCGCGCCAGGCGGCGAGCTCGCGCGCGATACCCAGCTGGTGACGGCTGCACGAATTGATGCGTTTGACCTTGCGGAACGCCTCGTGGCGATCGGCGCGATAGTGCGACTCGTCGGCCAGCGGGCGCAACTCGTCGAGCACCCAGTCCACACGGCCCAGCTCGCGCAGGCGACTCATCATCTCGGTATAGGCGACGATCAAGTACTTGACGTCATCGATCGCGTACTCGATCTGCTTATCGCTCAGCGGGCGGCGCGACCAATCGGTTAGCGACTCGGTCTTGGGCAGCGATACGCCGCAGAACGCCTGAACGAGCGCTCCATACGAAATCTGCTGGCGCTCGCCCAAAAAGGCGGCGGCAACCTGCGTATCAAAAATCGGTCGCGGCAACGCTCCCACAGTGTGGAGCATAACTTCCATGTCCTGCGAGCAGGCGTGGAAGACCTTGATCACGCTCTCGTCGGCCATAAGCTCGGCAAGCGGCGACAGGTCGTCGATCACCAGCGGATCGACAGCGACACTCTCGGCGGGGGTGGCAATCTGGACCAGGCACAGGCGCGGATGAAACGTGCGCTCGCGCAAAAACTCGGTGTCGACGGCGATCGCGTCGAACTCGCGGGCGCGCTGGCAAAAGTCGACCAGAGCCTGATGTGTGGAAATGTACATATCAACCCATCGAATAAGGTTAGGCCCGAAAAACACGGGTAGGATATCGGCATTGCCCTACAACTATACTCGGTTAGTCACAGAACGGGAACGTAAGTATGCGCTGCCTTATCATCCACAATCCGGCATCGGGTCCCAGCTCAGATGAAATCTACGCATTCACGCACGCCCTTGCACAGGGCGGCGACGAGGTCGTGATGCGCTTTATCGGCGATGGCATGGAGCCCGAGGACGCCGTGGCAGACGTTCGCGAGTTCGACCGCGTGGTCGTTTCGGGCGGCGACGGCACTGTCTCCAACGTGCTCGATCAGATGCGCGGATGCGGCGTCCCCACGCTCGTCTTCCCCTCCGGCACGGCCTGCCTGTTCTTTAACAACATCGGCAATGCCCCCGAGGCGGCGGCGCTCGCCAAGGCATGCCGCGCCGGCCGCACGGTCAAGGTGGACATGGGCGAGCTCTTTTGGCTCGACGAGAACGGCAACGAAAAGCGCCATGGCTTTATCATCATCGCCGGTTCGGGCTTTGACGCCGAGATCATGATGAAGGCCGCCCCCACCAAAAACGACATCGGCGAGATCGCCTACTTCCTCTCCGCTCTCGCCACGCCCAACCCCACGGTGGCGCACTTTACCATTGAGCATGATGGCATTGTTGAGGAGCTCGACGGCATCTGCTGCATGGCGGGCAACACGTCTGTCATCCAAAACGACATCAACCTGTTCCCCAACTGCCGTATGAACGACGGCATGGTCGACATCGTCGTTATTGAGCCCGTGCGCACGGTGCAGTTGCTCCCCACGGTAATCACCGCCGCGCTCGACCCCGCCGGCAAGGTACTCGGCCGCCCGCAGTTTAAGATCATCCAGACCAAAGAAGCCAAGATTACCTGCACGCCATCGCTCGGCATGCAGTTTGATGGCGAGATCATCTCCAGCAACTCCGGCGTCTTTGGCGCCCGCGCGCTACCGCAATGCCTTGATATCATCGTCGACGAATTCTCGCCGCTCGGAAAATAGGAGGACCCCCGTGAACGACAACCCCATCCTTGGCTTTATCGTCATCGTTTTGGCCATGCTCGTCGGCTATGCCATTAACGTGATTCACCGTCGAAAGAAGTAGCCATTACTCTTAGACGGCCCGTGCAGCCCGGACCCCTCGCCGGCATGAAACCACATGCCGGCGAGGGGTCCGCTTTTTTCTTGACGCTTTATTTAGCTACTTTTTTCTCTGGCGTTATACAAATTGATTTCCCACTAAATGAGTTCAATTTACCGTTAATCGCATATTTCGCTACGCTTATCGAGTAAATAACTTTCATGAATGTATATTGTTTCGAATTCGTTACGCTAAGGGGGTGTAATTATTGGGTGAAGCCCTCTGGAGACAGAGGGCTTTCGCACGCTGGGAGGGAATATGAGTAAAACTCATCCCGTCAACGCGCTCAAGAAGCTTGGCATAGGCCTTGCATTTGGAGCTGCAACCATCATGTCCATGCCGACATCTGCGCTCGCCTGCACGCAGATGTACATGGGCAACAAGCTGACGGCCGACGGTGACACGTACTATGGCCGCGCCGAGGACTTCGATAAGCGCTACCTCAAGCACTTTGGCATTGAGCCTTCTCACGGCCCGGGGCATACGTACGGCTCGGACGAGTCCGCATTCATGTATACCTCGACCAAGACCACGTATCGCTACACCTATGTACGCGACCATCCCTCCCAGTGGCACGGGCGCTATGATGCCTACTCTGAGGCAGGCATCAATGAGAAGGGCGTGTCCTGCTCCGCAACGCTGACCACCGGCATGAATGCTGATGCTGAGGCAGCAGACCCCCTGACCAAAACCGGTATTGGCGAGTACAGCTACGGCAGCGTTATCTTAGGTGAAAGCGCCAATGCACGTGAGGGCGTCGAGCTCCTCGGCAAGATCATCGACGAGCAGGGCGCCTGCGGCAACGATCAGATTATCATCGCCGACAGCAACGAGACTTGGCTGTTTGCCGCACTTTCCGGCCACCAGTGGATCGCCATGAGGCTCACTGACGATATCGCCTCGCTCAACCCCAACATCGGCAACCTCAACTACAAGGTTGACCTCACCGACACCGCGAACTGTCTCCACTCTGCGACCATCGAGTCCATGCCTAAGGAGAATGGCTTCGCCAAGTACTTCGATGACGGTCAATTTGACGTTGCCCAGACCTACGGCGAGGCAATTAGCGAAAAGGCCATGCATTCTTGGGCCCGTTATGTCCAGGGTCGCGCCTACTTCGGTGTGCCGCTCACCGAGGGCACCGACTACGAGATCGTCAAGGACGAGCGCGAAGATGCTCGTGCCACGACCGGCGCCCTGGTTAGCAAGGCGCAGCCGCTGTTCTTCCAGCCCGGCAAGTCCGACTGGAACACCTTTGAGATGATCCGCGCGTTTGGCAACCGCGGCGAGAAGGTCCCGGGCCTCAACGCCAACACCGACGGCGCCTACGCCATTGGTACCGAGACCAACACCGAGGTCAATCTCTTCCAGATCCGTCAGGGCATGGACCCCGAGATCGCGACCATCCAGTGGGAGATGCTCTCCCGCGCCGCCTACTCCGTCGCCATCCCCTACTACTCCGCACTGCTCACCGAGGTTAGCCCGTACTACAGCGACCAGACCGTCTCCTTCGATCACTGCGAAGAGGAGGACATCGTGAACAACGAGGAGCCCGAGAACTCCATCAACTATGTCCTCATGGACATCAGCTCCCTGTGCTTCGAGCACCGTGAGCAGCTCGGCACCGGCGTTCGCGCCTACCTCGACGCTCTCCAGAACGAGCTCATCGAGCAGAACCTCGAGGTCGACAAGGCCATGCTCGCCGAGACCACCACTGAGGGCCGCACCGCCCTGGCCAACAAGGCCGGCAACGCTGCCACCAAGAACACCTATGTCAAGTGCAAGGCCCTGCTTCAGGAGATGCGCGCTTATCTGAAGGCTGAGGACTTCAGCAAGCCCTTCACCCCGAGCGACCTGAACACCGAGACCAACGGCCTCAAGGTGTCCATCACCTACGCCAAGGACGCCCTCGCCACCGAGCAGCCCGGTACCCCCGACAAGCCCGAGCAGCCCGGTACCCCCGACAAGCCCGAGCAGCCCGGTACCCCCGACAAGCCCGAGCAGCCTGGCACTCCCGAGAAGCCCGAGCAGCCCGGTACCCCCGACAAGCCCACCAAGCCGAGCACCACGACCACGGTGACCACCAACAAGACGAACACCAAGGGCAACCTGCCCACCACCGGTGACCGTTTTGATGGCCGCATGGTGGCTGCGTTCGCCGCTGCCGGCGTCGTCGTCATCTCCGCAGGCGGTTACTTCCTCTACCGTCGCAATAAGGAGTAACGTCTTAGCTGAGCGGGCGAGGCAGCAATGGCAGCCTCGCCCGCTTAGCCCGCTCTTTTGACCGACGGGAAACCCGCCTGAAATCTTTTCAAAAAAGATTTCCTCGCATACACTTCGCTGTGCTATAGTGCAGCGCAACAGCAACTAGGTGCGACCGCGCCACGGCATCACGAAAGGAGCCACCAACATGAAGAACACGATGACGTCTCTCAACAACTGGTGGTGGCGTGATGCGAATACGATCGGTCGACAGTGAGTCCCTCACGCCTGTTTTTGCGCTCTAGGTGATTGGAAGGCCTCCGGTTTCGACCGGGGGCTTTTTTCTATCTCGAGCCCGATCGCATTCGCATCACGCGCCTCCGCTTTTCTCTTGCACTCCCATTCCGAAAGGATTTTCACCATGTCTCAGAACACCGCCGCCCAGCCCCGCACCGTCCAGACCGCCGACCGCGGCAAACTCGATGTCCGCGCCCTCGTCCTGCTCGCCATCCTGCTCGCCGCCGGCTTCATCCTCAACTTTACCGTCGGCAAGGCAATCTCGGGCATCTCGGGCGGCATGATCAGCCCCGAGTTCATCATCTCGGCCTTCTGCCTCACCATCCTGGTCGTTCGCCCCAACATCGGTCAGGCGCTCGTCATTGGCCTCATCTCGGCTGCCGTGATCCAGATCACCACCACCTCGCCGTTCGTCGATTTTGCCGCCGAGGGCATCGCCGCCATGCTCATGGCCGTCATCGTCAATGCCGCCGGCAAGAACGGTCAGGTCAAGCCCGCCATCGCCATTGTCGCGACGTTCGTGACCACCTTTGTCTCGGGCGTCATCTTCATGGTCATCAAGATGGCCATGCTCGGCGTGGTGGGCGAGCTCGCCGCCGCCATGCTGCCCGTCGTCGCCATGACCGCCGTCTTTAACGCCATTCTGGTCGGCGCCCTCTACTTGCCCATCCAGAAGGCCCTGAAGCTCAACTAACCCGTTCGGCTTTATGAGCCACCCCATCTTGGCGTTCATTCGTCGCTCGCGTACCCAAGTACGCTTCGCTCCTCTTTCGCGCCAACCTGGAGCCCCTCGTAAAGCCGTCTCCGCACTCCACCAACAAAGACCATCCCAAACGACTAGCTTTTGGGGACGTTCTTAAACGACTAGTCATGTAAGAACGTCCCCAATGACTATGAAAGGTATCCATGGAAACGATCATCAACGTCGACGATGTCTCGTTCTCCTATGGCACGCAGACCGAGCAGGCGCTTAGCCACATCTCGCTCAGCGTGAACAAGGGAGATTTCATCGGCATCATCGGGCCCTCGGGCGCCGGCAAGTCCACGCTTGCCGCCTGCCTGTCGGGTGCCGTGCCCCACCACTACACCGGCACGTTCTTTGGGGCCGTCATGGTAGACGGCCACGACACCTGCGAAGCCTCGCTCACCGACGTGTCGCAAATCGTCGGCAGTGTGCTGCAGGATATCGACACGCAGATGGTCGCTTCGGTCGTCGAGGACGAGATGCTCTTTGGCCTGGAGAACTTTTGCGTTCCCCATGACCAGATCGAGCAGCGCGTCACCGAAACCCTCGAGACCGTCGGCATCAGCGACCTGCGCGACCGCGAGATCGCCACCCTCTCGGGCGGACAGAAGCAAAAGGTAGCCATCGCTGCCATCCTCGCTATGCGTCCGCGCGTCTTGGTTCTCGACGAGCCCACCGCGGCACTCGACCCCGCCAGCTCCACGTTGGTCTTCGAGACGCTACGTGAGGCAAACCGCGCACTTGGAATCACCATCGTCGTCGTTGAGCAAAAGGTCGCCCTGCTCTCGGAGTACTGCAACCGCGTGCTCGTGCTCAACCAGGGCGAAATCGCGCTGCAGGGCGAGCCACACGAGGTCTTCGCGCATACCGACGAGCTCCGTGCCATCGGCGTCGACTGCCCTCGCGTCACGCGTATCTTCAATAGCCTCCAGGCCGATGGCCTGGTAAGCGGTACCCCTTGCTTGGATGTCGATGAGGCCGAGCGCCTGATTTCGGGCATCGTCGACCCCGCACACGCAAGCAGCGACATTCAGGCACCCGCCGGCTCACCGCACGCACCGTCGTTGCGCCCGCACGCCAAGGACGCCGAGCCCGTGCTCACCTTCGACCATGTTGAGTTTGCCTATCCCAATGGCGGCGCCGCCGTCCACGACCTCAACCTAACCCTCTATCCCGGCGAGCTCGTGGGCATCGTCGGCCAGAACGGTGCCGGCAAGACCACGCTCACCAAGCTGCTCACAGGCCTGCTTAAGCCCGCCTCAGGCAGCGTGCGCGTTACGGGGCTGGATACCGCAGCCGTTCCCACGAGCCGTATCGCCCGCGAAGTCGCAACCCTCTTCCAAAACCCTGACTGTCAGATCTGCAAGGACACCGTGCTCGACGAGGTCGCCTTTGGCTTGGAGCTTGGCGGCATGGACCGCGCCGAGGCTCTGCGTCGTGCCCAGCTCGTCATCGGCCGCTTTGGCTTGCCATCCGACGAGGCGCCCTTCTCGCTTTCGCGCGGTCAGCGCCAGATGGTGGCACTCGCCTCTGTCGCGGTCGTAGAGCCCAAGATCGTCGTGCTCGACGAGCCCACGAGCGGCCTTGATTACCGCGAGTGCATGACCGTCATGGAAACGGTGCGCACCATGGCCGAGCGCGGCTGCGCCGTTATCATGGTCTGCCACGATATGGAAGTTGTTTCCGACTTTGCCGAGCGTATCGTAGTAATGGCCGACGGTCGCATCCTCGACCGCGGCCGCACGCACGAGCTATTCTCGAACATCGATCTCATGCGGCGTGCCTACGTGGAGCCTCCCCAGGTTATTGAACTCTCGCGCCGTCTGGCATCTTCCGTCTCGCCCGCTTTTGCGCAGGTGAGCGAGGTCAGCGATGTCGTTCGCATTACCAAGGAGATGGTCCGCCGTGGTTAACGTCATCGACTACATGCCGGGCGATACGCTGCTGCATCGCCTGAACCCCGTCGTCAAACTGGGCCTCGCCGCCGCCATCATCGTCGGCATCTTCTTGTCCGACACCTACGTGGCGCTGCTGGGCTTTTTGGCACTCACCCTTGCACTGGGCGCCTACGCCGGCGTCGTCGACCGTCTGTTCTCGCTACTCAAGCTGCTGATTCCGCTCGCGCTTATCATGCTGGTGCTTCAGCTAGCCTTTATGCGCGACGGCAACATAGTGTGGGGCTTTATCACCGACACGGGCCTCATTACCGGATCGAAGGCCTGCCTACGCCTGTTGGGCGTGGCGCTGCCACTTATCCTCATGCTCATGGTGACCAAGCTCAACGACCTTGCCAACGCCTGCGTCGAGGTGCTGCACGTACCGTATCGCTATGCCTTCACCTTTACCACGGCGCTGCGCTTTGTGCCGGTGTTTGGTCAGGAGATGAACGCCATCATGGAAGCGCAGACCGCACGCGGCGTCGAGTACGACACCAAGAACCCCATCAAGAAGCTTAAGCTCATGCTGCCACTGTGCGTGCCACTGCTCATCTCGAGCGTGGGCAAGACCGATGCCACAGCCTTGGCGGCAGAACAGCGCGGCTTCTATCTACGTACACGCGCTAGCTCGTACAAGCGCTACCCCATCAAGGGCCTGGACATCGCCGTGCTCATCGTCAGCATCGCCCTCATCGCCATCGGCTTCCTGTTCTAGTTCACCACCGACAGCAACCGCCCAACGCAAAAGGCCTCGGCTCGCACCAAACGAGCCGAGGCCTTTACTGTTTCACCAGATAAAACCTACCAAAATAAACCTGTCCCTTTTTGGCAGGTCGGAAGCTAGAGGCGGTAGGGGGCGCCGCTGCGGATGATGGATTCACGCACCAGGACGTCCATGGCATCAAGGGTAATCTCGGGCATCTCTCGGTACTTTTTCAGCACCGAGAGCTCGGTGCAGGCCAGAATGACGCGGTCGCAGCCGCTGCGGGCGAACTCCCACATCACGCGGTCAAACTTGTCCATATCGGGCTCGCGTCCGGCCTTCACGTCATCATAAATCAGCGACATCACGTCGGCCTGGCGCTTCTCACTGGGATAGACG